>JAJRRJ010000239.1 GCA_024279575.1 Alphaproteobacteria bacterium
CCACGTGGACTTTGTGGTTGTTGAGGAAAACATTCACTATTCCCTGTGCGCAGTAAAGGGCGTTGGCAGGCAGGTGGCGGAACATATTGTTGAAGCGCGGGGGACAAAACCGTTCCTTGATCTGGCTGACTTCGCTGGCCGGATGAATCCAAAATTTATCAGTCGCCGCACATTGGAGGCGTTGGTAAATGCGGGGGCATTTGACACTCTGGTTCCCCATCGCGAACAGGCCTCTGCGGCGCTGGAGTCCATTGTTGGCACTGCCCAACGTGCGGCCAGCAATCGGCAAAATGGCATTTTCGACATGTTTGAAGTTGAAAAGCCGCAACCAATTATTCTCAATCCCGATTTCAAGCGTTGGACAAATGTTCAGCGTTTGGAACTAGAGCATGTTGCCATCGGATTTCATTTGTCAGGGCACCCGCTTGATGATTATGCCGATTTACTCAGCCAACATGCCATCCAGACATGGCGGGAGCTTGAGGTTCTGCTTAAAGAAGGGGACAGGGCATGCAAGCTTGGAGCCACCATTGTTGCCCGACAGGACAGGCGGACAAAAAAGGGGACGCCAATGGCGGTATTGACGCTCTCGGATCCAACGGGCAGTTTTGAATGCCTGATGTTTTCTGAACAGATAGCGAAATTTGGCCAAATACTGGAAGTGGGTATGTAAGCAATTTTAACGGTTGAAGCTGAGGCAAATTCAGACGGCATTCGTTTGCGTTTGTTAAGTGCCAGTTCGCTGGAAAATATTGCACAAAACACGCAAAGGTCCATGACCATATTTGTCAATGAGCAAAAGTGCCTGGGCCCGGTGGCCAAACTGTTACAAAAAGGGGGCAACGGCTCAGTGTTTCTTGTAGCAAAATCAGCGGATGGCAAAGATGAAAGCCAGATCCAACTTGCCGGAAAATACACCTTGAATGCGGACCTTGTGGGAGGAATTAAGTCCATCGCCGGGGTGAATGATGTGGAACTGGTATAGCAAGGACGTTCTACTGGATATTCGTTCATGGTTTTGCGACAACATGAACGCTTGCACCATTGATGCGGATGGGGTATATGCCGCGCGACTAAATTCACACACGGGTGGTGACACATCAAATTCATGGTGTTTCTTCCGGTGAACAAATGATCCCGAAAAGGATTGTTTTTTGCAATTCCCCCGTGGAGGACATAACCGGTAAAGGAGCAGGCCCAATGGCATTGCCAGATTTTTCTATTCGTCAACTTCTCGAAGCAGGTGTACATTTTGGACACCAAAAAAGCCGCTGGAACCCAAAGATGGAACGCTTCATCTTCGGTACGCGCAATAATATTCACATTATGGATTTAAGTCAGACAGTTCCAATGCTCTATCAGGCATTGCAACTGGTTTCTGATGTGGTGGCCGATGGTGGGCGCGTGCTGTTTGTAGGCACCAAGCGCCAGGCCGCGCCAATTGTTGCAGCTGCCGCGCAACAGTCCGCGCAATATTATGTGAATTCCCGCTGGCTTGGCGGCATGCTGACTAATTGGCAGACCATTTCCAAATCTATTGCCCGGTTGCGTGAACTTGAAACGCTTGAGCAGGGTGGCAATGAAGGCCTGACCAAAAAAGAACTTTTGCATCTTTCTCGCGAAAAAGCGCGCCTCGACCGCGATCTTGGTGGCATTAAAGACATGGGTAATGTGCCTTCTGTGTTGTTTGTTATTGATACAAACAAAGAAGCAATTGCAATCCTTGAAGCCCGTCGCCTGGGTATTCCTGTCGTTGCAGTTATTGACTCCAATTGCGATCCCGACGATGCGGATCTGCCATTCCCTGGCAACGACGATGCTGCCCGCGCCATTGAACTGTATTGCGATCTGATTGCCAGAGCTGCATTGGATGGCATTGCGCGTTCGTCAACTGATCATGGAGCTGATCTTGGGGCGCAGGTGCAGGCGCCGATTGAAGAAGTTGTTGCAGCAGAGCCAGTAGCGGCTGAGCCAGTAGCAGAAGAAGCGCCAGTTGCCGAACCAGTTCCGGTTGCTAAAGCTGAATCAGAGGCTTCTAAACCAATGTTTGTTGCTCCTGAGGGTGAACCCGATGATTTGAAAAAAATCAGTGGTGTTGGACCGGTAATTGAAAAAAAGCTGCATGCATTGGGAATTACCAAATATGCACAGGTCGCCGCCTTTACAACTCAGGAAATTGAACAAGTGGATGCTGATCTGAATTTTAAGGGCCGTATCGAGCGTGATGACTGGCTCAAACAGGCCGCTCAGTTGGCCAAAGACGTTTAGTCTTAAACCTCTTGTAACATATGCATGGCAGCCCGTCATTGACGGGTCGCCAATCGTACCTATCTATTTTGAAAGCCCGTCGGGGCATGAAAACTAAGGAATAGTCCAATGGCTGTATCTATGGCACAGGTAAAAGAACTGCGCGAAATGACCGGCGCAGGAATGATGGATTGCAAAAACGCACTTGTAGAAACCGATGGCGACATCGAAGCTGCAATTGATTGGTTGCGCTCAAAAGGTTTGGCAAAGGCCGCAAAAAAGGCCGGGCGGGTTGCCGCTGAAGGTCTGGTTGGTGTTGCAACCAACGGCACAACTGGCGCAGTTGTGGAAGTGAATTCTGAAACTGACTTTGTTGCGCGTAACGAAGAGTTTCAGAAAATTGTCTCAACCATTGCCACATTGGCTCTGGAGGGGGGCACAGATGCTGACACGCTCAACGCAATGCAATACCCCGGTTCTGGAAAAAGCGTTGCCGATACGGTTACAGCCGCTATTGCAAAAATTGGCGAAAACATGGGGTTGCGTCGCAGTTCTGTTCTCTCTGTGGACGATGGTGTGGTCGCATCCTATATTCATAACGCCTCTGCAGACGGTCTTGGCCGTATGGGGGTTTTGGTTGCACTTCAATCCACCGGAGACAAGGAAGTTTTGCTCGCGCTTGGCAAGCAAGTTGCCATGCATATCGCTGCAATCAATCCTCTGGCAATTTCTTCTGATGATGTGGATGAAGCCGTTGTCGCGCGTGAAAGAGCCGTATTTACCGAGCAGGCAAATGCCTCCGGGAAGCCTGCTGAAATTGTTGCAAAAATGGTCGATGGACGTATTCGCAAGTTTTTTGCCGAAGTATGTTTGCTCGAACAGGTTTTTGTAATTGATGGTGAAAGCAAGGTCGGCAATTTCATTGAAGCAAAAGCCAAGGAAGCAGGGGCAGATATCAAGCTGACCGGTTTTGTCCGTATGGCTCTTGGTGATGGAATCGAAAAAGAAGAAAGTGATTTCGCAGCGGAGGTTGCCGCAGCCGCAGGCACCTAGTAAAAGGTTCCCGATTTGAGATTCTTCCCGAAAATTTGGTCGGGACAATTTGGGGGCCGTATTGGCTGATATTCCATATAAACGAATTCTTCTAAAGGTTTCCGGCGAGGCTCTTGCCGGAGACCAGAATTTTGGCATCGAAGCCAAGTTTTTGTCCTCAGTTGCCGCCCAGATTGTTGAAACCTCTCGCCAGGGCGTTCAGATTGCCATTGTAATTGGTGCCGGAAATATTTTCCGAGGGCTGAAAGTTGCCGCCGAGGGTGGGGACCGGGTTACTGGCGATCTGATGGGCATGCTTGGCACCGTGATAAAGTCGTTGGCCCTTGGTCAGGAAATTTGCAAACAGGGCGTGGACGCAAAAGTTTTTTCGTCGGTTTCCATGCATTCGGTTGCGGATGTCTTTACTGCGCTGGATGCAAAACGTGCGCTTAAAAGCGGGCAGGTTGTAATTTGCGGCGGTGGCACCGGAAATCCATTTTTTACCACAGACACAGCCGCAGCCCTTAAGGCCATTGAACTGGATTGTGATATATTGCTCAAGGGAACCAAGGTTGACGGGATTTATTCCGCTGATCCGGAAAAAGACCCAAATGCCTCGCGTTTTGAAACCATTTCCCATGAGCAGGTCATATCCAAAGATCTCAGGGTAATGGATACAGCAGCATTTGCCCTTGCCCGCGACAACAAATTGCCCATACTGGTTTATGCACTGGGTGCTTCGGGTGGTTTGTCCGGGGTGTTGCAAGGAAAAGTTCCCTCAACCCGCGTTGGGTAATGCCCAAAATTAGTCAGATCGGAATAAAAATGTCAGATACATTTTCAATTGATGCGCTTAAATCACGAATGGATAAAACCATTGAATCCCTGCAAAGTGAATTGAGTGGTTTGCGGACCGGGCGCGCCAGCGCCAATATGCTTGAGCCTGTCATGGTTGATGCTTACGGCTCCCCCATGCCCCTTAGTCAGGTTGCCACAGTGACCGTTCCTGAGTCGCGAATGATTTCGGTACAGGTGTGGGATAAATCTTTAGCAATCGCAGTTGATAAAGCAATTCGTGATTCAAATCTTGGTCTTAACCCGATCTCGGAGGGGACGCTTATTCGTGTGCCACTTCCTGAACTGAATGAAGAACGTCGACGTGAATTAAGCAAAGTCGCCAGCACATATGCAGAGCAGGCCCGTGTGGCAGTACGTCATATTCGGCGCGACGGAATGGACAACTTAAAAAAATCGGAGAAGGATGGGGACATTTCACAGGACGAAATGCACACCCATGCCGATGCTGTTCAAAAGGCGACCGACGCTGCTATCACCAAAATTGATACGATGACAGCGACTAAAGAACAGGAAATTATGCAGGTATAAATTGGGCGCGTGCAAACGTATATCCTGCTCTCTTTCCTTTAAAACCCCGCAGCTTAAAAGTTGACTTGAAAACATGCCTTTGGAGTCCGCAAAAATTACTATTCCCGACGCCAAAAAAGAGGCGGTGGCAAAACTACAAATTCCCGTCCATATCGGTGTCACCATGGATGGGAATGGTCGTTGGGCACAGGCGCGCGGTAAACCCAGAACAGAGGGGCATCGGGAGGGCATAAAGGCCTTACGAAAACTGGTTGAGTACGCCATACAGTTTGATGTTTCCTACCTCACTGTTTTTAGTTTCAGTTCTGAAAACTGGCGACGACCAAAAAATGAGGTTGAGTTTATTTTCAAGCTGTTACGGCGCTTTGTGGAATCGGATTTGCAAAAGCTTCACACCAACAATGTGCGCATTCGGATCCTTGGAGACCGTGAGAAACTGGAAGCTGGGTTGCAAAAAATCATAGCTCAGGTTGAGAGTAAAACCGCAAGCAACACCGGTCTCAATCTGAATGTGGCATTTAACTATGGAGGACGTGCCGAGATAACGCTTGCCGTTCGCAAAATTGCTGGTTCTGTAAAGAACGGTGATATTTCCCTTGATGACATAAATGAAAATCTCGTGGCAGAAACCCTGTTTACCAGCCAAATTCCAGATCCGGATTTGCTTATCCGTACCGGGGGAGAGCAGCGAACATCCAACTTTCTGGTTTGGCAATCTGCCTATGCGGAATTGGTATTTTTAGAGGTTTTGTGGCCGGACTTTGGCGAAAGTAACTTCGTCCATGCCCTTGAGATTTATTCTTCGCGCCAGCGCCGTTTTGGCGGAATTGAAGCTGTGTCATGATTGATCCTGTTCCTGACGCACAAACAGATGCGCAAATCGCGCCGCAAAAGCCACCAAAGAGAAAGTGGAAAGATCTGGGACCGCGGTTGATTTCTGCATTCTTTATGCTTGCTGTAACGATTTTTATTGTTTGGATTGGGGGCTTGTGGTTTGCAATTCTGGTTGCAGCAGCATTTGCCTGGGTGATGCGTGAGTGGATGAAAATGGTGACGCGGCAGCCCCTTAGTACATTTGGAGTAATTCTGATGGTACTGATGGCAACAGTACCATTAATAAGCGCAGTTTTTGGTTTTGAGGCTGGAGCTGGTACTGCTGTCGTCGGCGTTATCGCAGCACTTTTTGGAAAAGCAGAAAATCGGGTTTGGAGAGCTGGTGGCTTTGCTTTTTTTTCCATTGTCGTTATCGCTTTGATTGCTATCCGAGGGGCGTCCCCCTTAGGGTTTATTGCCTGTTTTTTC
>JAJRRJ010000240.1 GCA_024279575.1 Alphaproteobacteria bacterium
ATTGAGTCCACTGCCTCCAAAATCACCCTGATGCCCGGCTCACGCGCGGGGGAGTTAAAACGCCATTTGTCGATGTTCAAATCAGTGGTCGAACAGATTGCAGAAACAAACCCCGATTTTGAGTTTGTCCTGGTAACCCTGCCTCACCTTGATGCACAATTGTCTGCAAAAATTGCCAGTTGGAATGCCAAAGTGTCGGTTGTGAGCGATAAAGAACAACGGATCAAGGCTTTTGCATCATCCCGATTGGCAATTACAGTGGCGGGAACTGCAACTTTGGAATTGGCCATAGCAGGCATTCCAATGGTTGTAAGTTATGTTATGGATATGGGGCAAAATCAGATTAGAAAAAAACTGGATCTCCGGCATTTTGCCTTGCCAAATCTGATACTTGATCAGTCAATTGTACCAGAACTTTTGCTTGAAAAGCCCGACGCCGATCGCCTGTTTGATGCAGTAAATCAAATTTTATGCGATCCGGAAGCTGGTGAAAAGCAGAAAAAAGCCTTCGCGGAGATGCGTGACAAAATGGAGCGCGGCACGGATGACTTTCCGCGCCACAACCCGGCAATTTGTGTGCTTTCGCATCTGAATTAGGGGTGGCCCGCCATCTGACTAAGCGGATAGTGGCAAAACTACCTATTTTCCAGCAATACATAGTCCCGACGAACCTCGCCTTGATAAAGCTGACGCGGACGCCCGATTTTCTTTTGCGGATCAGCGATCATTTCTTTCCACTGGGAAATCCAACCCACCGTGCGTGCCAGAGAAAATATGGCTGTAAACATTGAGGTGGGGAACCCAATAGCATCAAGTATGATACCTGAATAAAAATCCACGTTTGGATAAAGCTTGCGCGATACAAAATATTCATCCTCAAGGGCAACCTTTTCCAGCGCCCTGGCGACCTGTAAAGTGGGATTGTTTTCTACGCCCAACAGATCAAGAACCTCTTTTGCAGTATCCTGCATAACCTGTGCACGCGGATCATAGCTTTTATAAACCCTGTGCCCGAAGCCCATCAATCTAAATGGATCATTCTTATCTTTGGCACGGGCAACAAATTCTGGAATCCGGTCAGGCGTCCCAATTTCACGAAGCATGTTTAGAGCCGCCTCATTGGCTCCCCCATGGGCAGGGCCCCAAAGGCAGGCGACACCAGCCGCAATGCAAGCAAAAGGATTGGCATCTGATGATCCTGAAAGTCGAACAGTGGATGTTGAGGCGTTTTGCTCATGGTCGGCGTGCAATGTGAATATCCGGTCCATTGCCCGCTCAATAATCGGGTTTACTTCGTAGTTTTCTGTTGGAACTGAAAAGCACATATGTAAAAAATTGCCAGCATAGCTCAGGTCATTACGGGGATAAACAAACGGTTGGCCAATGGAATATTTGTAGGCATTGGCGGCGATTGTCGGGATTTTTGCAATCATTCTCACAGAGGCAACTTCGCGTTGCTCAGGGTCTGTAATGTCCGTTGAGTCGTGATAAAATGCTGCCATTGCGCCCACAACACCGCATACAATCGCCATCGGGTGCGCATCGCGTCGAAACCCGCGATACAGGTAGTGCATTTGCTCATGCAACATTGTGTGGTTGGTAATGCGGTTGGTAAAGTCTGTCAGTTCTTTTTTTGAGGGCAAATGTCCATAAAGTAATAGAAAACAGACTTCAAGATAGTGGCTGTCCTGAGCGAGTTGATCAATCGAATATCCGCGATAAAGCAGCTCGCCTTTGTCTCCATCAATGTAAGTGATCGTGCTATCGCAAGCAGCAGTCGAGGTGAACCCGGGGTCATAGGTAAACATTCCCGTTTTGGCATAAAGGGATCGAATGTCGATGACAGCGGGGCCTACGCTACCGGTTAGAATATCAAACTCGTAGGTTTCGCCCCCAATAGTGAGCTTGGCTTTTTCTTGCGACATATTCGCCTCCATTTTTGACAATAATATAGGACCGTGCGCCCTCAATAACGGCTAACGTTGGCGCAAATTGTCCCCAGTTAATTCTATAGGCTTTGGCTATCTGATTTGCGGGGTCAGCGCAAGCAACGCACGCCAACATATGCAACAAACCCAAGTGCTTTTACGTACTAAACCAAGTGTTTTATTGACCCGAAGTCTGATCTCTAAGTCGCTCAAGGGTCTCGTTTTTCCCAATTAAAGTCATCACCTCAAACACGCCGGGTGATACCGTGCGGCCAGTCAGGGCAACACGCACCGGCTGAGCAACTTTCCCAAGTTTCAACTCCTGATTTTCAGCGAAGTCGCGGATCAGTTGATGAAGATTTTCAGCATTCCAATTAGTTTGTTTTTCAAGCAACGCAATGATCTGCATCAACATAGTGCGGGTGTCTTCGTTCAGGTGCTTGCTTGCCTTATCTTCAATATTCAGTGGCCTTTTGGCATAAATAAATTGAGCCAGGGAAATCAAATCAGGTACAGTTTTTGCCCGTGGCTGGAGCTCGGGCAGGGCTGCAAGCACCGTATCTTTGTGGTTCAAAAGCCCCG
>JAJRRJ010000026.1 GCA_024279575.1 Alphaproteobacteria bacterium
CCGGGCGTTGGTTACTTCAAAAACCGGGAACTCTGTACCCCTCAATGTGGTCAGCAATTATCAGGAAACCCGGGAATGGGGCAAAATTACGCTGATTGATGGCGTACGCACAATTACAGTTCAGGCCAATGTTGATGCGGGTAAAGCCAATGCTTCGGCTCTAATGAGTGATTTGCAGGCAAACTGGGTGCCAAAATTTGAGGCTGAATATCCACAATTGAAGCTGGAAATGCTGGGGCAGGTCGCAGCGACAGCGCAGACAGCCAAGTCAATTGTTCGGGGGCTGGCGATTGGCCTTTTCGGGGTGTTTCTGATTTTGTCATTTCAGTTCCGTTCCTATATTGAACCATTGATTGTGATGATTGCCATTCCCATGGCATTGATCGGTTCAATCTGGGGGCAGGTGATTATGGGGTATGATATATCCATGCCCTCGTTGATCGGGGCGGCATCTTTGGCTGGTATTGTGGTCAATAATTCAATTTTGCTGATGCAATATATCAATAAATTTCGCCATGAGGGCATGGCTGTAATGGTGGCTGCCGGTCAGGCCAGCCGGGCACGGATGCGTCCGATATTTATTTCTACCACCACGACTATTATGGGTATGCTGCCCCTTTTGGCTGAAACCAGTGCGCAGGCTGCCTCGATTATTCCCCTGGTGATTTCACTGGTGTTTGGTTTGTTGGTGTCAACAATTCTGGTGTTGCTGGTTTTGCCGGCCCTTTATGTCATTCTGGATGATATCGGGGCAACGGGATTTGCAACTCAAAAAGTTGGGGTTGCTGAAAAGGCACTCGAAAAATATCATGCATGACAACTGGGTCACAGGTTTTGGTCCAATCAAAACCTGTGGTCTATGCCACTATTTTTTTATGTTTTCAAACAGGATAATCTGGCCCGCTCCCGGGTCCGTCGCGGGGGTATGCCTATCGCTGAAAAGCGCTAGATAATTGATACAAAATCAAACAGCAGTTTGAGGTTGAGGATGATTACCAGTATAGCAATTAATATACCAAGCACCAGCATCCATGAAGGGGCGCGGAACACGCCCATCTTTTTGCGGTCCATGGAAAACATCACCAGCGGCACAATTGCGAATGGCAGTTGCAGTGACAATACCACCTGAGAGAGCACCAGTAATTCAGTTGCGCCCTTTTCCCCAAACATGAAAATCATAATAACGGCTGGAACAATGGCTGTGCCCCGGGTAATCAGGCGCCGGGCATAAAGTGGCAACCGGATGCGTAAAAACCCTTCCATAACTATTTGACCGGCCATTGTTGCAGTTACTGTTGAGGCCAGACCTGAGGCCAGCAGCGCCACCGCAAATAAAATCGGGGCAATTGCCGCTCCCAGCAGGGGGGCCAGCAGCGCATGGGCATCGGTGAGATCATCCACCACCCCATAGCCGGTTTCATAAAAAGCGGCGGCGGCAAGGATAAGGATGGAGGCATTGACCAGCAGTGCCAGACCAAGGGCAAAGGTAGAATCAAGGGTTGCCATTTTGATGGCGTCTTTTTTGCCCTTTTCGTCTCGGTCGTAGGCACGGGTTTGAACAATACCTGTGTGCAGATAAAGATTATGTGGCATGACGGTGGCACCCATAATACCAAGGGCCAGATACAGCATGCGCTGATCGGTTACGATTTCGGGTGAGGGCAAAAACCCTGAAACAATCCCGGCAATGGATGGTTGGGACAGGATGAGCTGGCCGACAAAACACCCTGCAATTATCAGGATCATTGCTACGATAAAAGCTTCCAGATAGCGGAAACCCTTTGCCTGCAGCCAAAGAATTAAAAACACATCGAACGCAGTAATCGCCACGCCCCAGATGAGGGGGATGCCAAACAGTAGTTGCAGGCCAATGGCGGTGCCGATTACCTCGGCCAGGTCGGTGGCGATGATGGCTAACTCGGCCAGCACCCATAGTATAAAGGATACGGGTTTTGAATATTCATCCCGACATGCCTGTGCCAGGTCGCGACCCGTAGCAATGGCAAAGCGTGCGCAAAGTGCCTGGAGCAGAATTGCCATAAATGAGGATACAAGCACCGCCGCGAGCAATGTATATCCAAACTCCGATCCCCCGGCGATGGATGTAGCCCAGTTTCCGGGATCCATATAGCCAACTGAAACCAGAAACCCGGGTCCTAAAAAAGCAAAAAATCTTCGAAAAAATGTTCCATTGACCGGAACCGGAACTGAACGAAAAGACTCAATCATCGATGGGGTGTGTTCAGCTGTTTCGCTGCGCCCCTCTTGCGGTGCTTTTGTTGAGTTTGAGGGTGTCATTTTTGCACAGGTCCTTGGGGTCTTATCGTTTTAAGAAATCGCAGAGTTTTGGTTGATGGCTGTTTTTTTGGGTCGGGAGGAGAAGTTGGTAATTTCCTTATTGCAAATCATTTGCAATTGCAAGAATATTGTTTCTTGATTTGTATGTGAGAAAGGTAGGCAATTGGCACTATTTTGTGATGCGCCATGGGGTTTAACTTCGCTATGATTAGTGTTTTTTTAGAAACTGACACTCAAAATGGATCACGCACTCGTCATAGAGACCGGGTGGAATTGTTTAACCTTTGATGGTACCGGTTTTTTATGATGAGGTTTTTGACAATCATATTGTTGATGATAATTGGAACAAGCCACGGGTGGGCGAAATCTGATGTCAATCTTTTTTGGCCTGATTATTATGGCGGAGTTGCAATTGTTGAGGGGGCAGGTTTTCCCTCAGAAACTGCAATCGGTTTTGAAGCTGACAGAGATGCTTTAAGGGGGCCCCGATTTGCGCCTCTGGTTCTTGCGGGGGCTATGTCTGTTTCCCATTTTGAAACGGGATTTTCTTTATGTTCAGCTGAAATTGCAGCCAGCAATTCACCGGTCAGTTTGTTTTGTCGCCAATCTTTAAAATTGTATTTAGATGAGAAGTCGGCCACGCCCGGTTTTGAAAATAACAGCTTTATATTTCGCCCTCCAATTCGCTTGAGTTGAACCATTTTTGTGGGGCGGCCTGCCTGCTCCCAGTTTTTCTAAATAGCTCATAATCGAATTTTTGGAGTAGTTTCCTATGACTAAAACGTCACTTATTTCACGTCGGGTTTTTAGTGCCGGCGCCGTTTCCCTGTTGGGGTTGAGTGTGGCCGGCTGTTCGGGCCAGGCCTCGACAAGCGGTACAGAAAACAAACCGTCTGCCGCATGGGCCAGGGAAGTGGTTCAAATGTATGGTCCGCGTCCCAATGAGCGTTTTCCCATCCCAGCTGTTAATCTAAAAGAGGTTGATGCCCAATTCTATCGTCAGGAGGTTGACTTTGAAACTGATGAGCCTGTGGGGAGTATCATTGTAAATACCGAGACATTTTTTGCCTATTTTGTAATGCCAGCGGGTCGCGCCATGCGTTATGGTGTGGGGCTGGGGCGCGCAGGGTTTGCCTGGTCAGGCCGGGCCAATATTGCATGGAAGAGAAAATGGCCCACCTGGACACCGCCAACTGAGATGATTGCGCGCCAGCCCGAGCTTGAAGAATATAGTGCCGCCAATGGGGGTATGGAACCTGGTTTGCATAACCCGCTGGGTGCGCGGGCTCTTTATATTTTCAGAAACGGCAAAGATACGCTTTATCGTTTGCACGGCACCTTGGAAGCGTTTTCCATTGGCAAGGCTGTTTCAAGCGGCTGTGTGCGTTTTCTCAATCAGGATATTATGGACCTGTATGAACGCGTTGGCCGGAATGCACGAATTCTGGTTATCTAGAGTTTTACAAAATATCACCATCGGCGGCTGTGTTTTTGCTTGTCGATGGTGGCAGTTCGCCATGCCAGAATACTATCCCAACCAGTTCCAAACCGGCCTCTTGGGGGGCGTAAATATAATCAGAAATTGTGCTGTTTTTTATCTTCTCAACGCATCGTCAATTATAAATAGTGGCACAAGAAACCACTCCCTTGGAATAATTGGTTTTCCAAACCATTCCTTGATTTCAATATCAGCCATTAGAATCGTGGGGTCAGTTTTTACATTTGCGATGCGGCGCTTAACATTACCGCCTGTAACTCGGATTTTGTGCAATTTCAAGGAGTGCCAGCTATTTTTGAAGCCCACCATTCACTCATTTTGACACGCTCATCCCAATAGGTGGCGCGATAGTAGGCGCATCGCACTTCATCCGCACTCACATGAGCAAGCTCGGCTTCAATGGTATCAGGTGACTACTTGCCATACTCGTTGAGCAATGTGGATGCCGTGACTCGAAATCCATGCGCTGTCGCTTGGCCCTTGGTGTAACCCAATCGGCGAAGCGCAGCATTCATGGTATTTTCGCTCAATGGCCGACTATGTGAGCGGATTCGTGGAAACAACAATGTATTCTTTCCGCTCAAGCCCTGCAATTCGCGCAAAATTTCACTGGTTATCTTTGGCACGGGTTTTCGATGTCGCGACGCATTTTGGTTCGTTTTGCCGGTATGGCCCAAACCCCCGCGTCGTTGTATTTGGCGGGGCGCTTCAATGGCTTGAAAGCCTTGACAGCAGTGTCGGTAAGCAGCATTTGTTGGTATCCAAAATTTAATATGCGCCAATTTGTTTCATTGTACCAACATAAATACCAACAAAATTTCTGGATGCCAACACATCAGTTTACACTTCTCTGGATAGAAAATAGCTTCAAACGTTGATTTGTAGGGGGTTTTTAGGTGATATTGAACTATTTCGGATTATTAAAAACAGTATTTGGTGCCCCCCGCCGGAATCGAACCGGCACTCCCTTACAGGAACGGGATTTTGAATCCCGCGCGTCTACCAGTTCCGCCAGGGGGGCACAATAATTGAACATTGGTAGCGATGCGAACAGCTATAGGGGTGCTTTGGCCAAGTCAAGGCCCCGGCGCGGACTCTTGCATATCTGCCTGGTTGAAGCTTGGGGGTCTCAACTTTATTCGATTGTGTGCGTGATAAAAAAACTATTGAAAAATGCCCATAAATGCTGTCTCTAAAAGTCCTTTAGTGTGATCGTGGGGAATAAAATCCGGTGAATTTTGTCTTATGCGCGTTGCTGCGGTGGCAGGGTGTTTTCTTTCGTTTTATTTTGACGTTGCTGGGACTGGTATTGGTAAACCTGCCCGCTTATGCCACACCTGCTCTTCTGGTGGATATGGCCACCGGGGAAGTGTTGCAGGCGCGCGATGCGGGTCGGCCATGGCACCCGGCATCACTGACAAAGCTGACGACCGCAATCGTCGTTTTTCAGGCTATCGATAATGGTGATGTCAGCCTTGATACGCCGGTGATTATTTCTGCTGTGGCGCGTCAGGCTCCTCCCTCAAAAAGCGGATTGCCAGTGGATAGTGCGCTTACAATGCGTGATGCATTAAATTTGCTGATTGTAAAGTCGGCAAATGATGTGGCCATTGCCATAGCTGAAACAGTTTCAGGGTCGGTTGAAAATTTTGTGCGGGAAATGAATTTGATGGCGGTAACGCTTGGAATGAGTGCGACAAATTTTGTTAATCCCCATGGCCTGCATAATCGTGCACAGGTAACAAGTGCACGGGATCTGGCGCTTTTGACCTTGGCAATTCGCCGACATTTTCCTCAATATGCTTCGCTGTTTGCCACATCGGTGGTAAAATTATCGGGTAACAATCTGCGCACGCATAATAATTTATTGACAGAATTTGCCGGCACAACCGGAATGAAAACAGGATTTATCTGTTCGGCGGGACTAAATATGGTGGCAACTGTGGAGCGTAACGGGCGCAAGCTTATGGCCGTGGTGCTGGGAAGTTCTTCGGCGCGCGAAAGAGGGGAAATGGCTGCAAAAATGTTTATGGACTTTCTTGACGGGCAACGGCCTGGCACGGGGATGCTGGTGCAGAATATCAAAAATACCACTGGTGCGCCGGTGGATATGCGTCCCAATATTTGCGGTGCAAATGCCAGGGAATATGTGGCAGGTCGCGAAGCATCTTTTCCCTATGGTCTTGATGGGCAACCCAGTTACCTTACTGCACAAATTTCCGATAGAGTTTATCGGGCCGGATCGCTGGGCCGGTTGCGCGATGTACCTGTTCCGCGGCCCCGCCCTGCGTTTGCGCCGCTGTTGCGGGGGGGCTCACAACTTGAGGTGGTTGAAACAGTCGCGATTAACGTGGTGCCTTTGCCGCGCCCCAGACCCTGATGCTTTGCCCTGATACTTTGCCGTGATATTCTACCTGGATTTTTATTAAGACTGAGCGGGGGACGTTGATGTTCCCAACAATAATACCCAATGCACTCCGTAGGACGAATTGGCGGAATAGGCGACGCCCAGCCCGGCAGATGTCACGTTGGGATCGGCAATGATATTGGCGTCTTCTGTTCGACCGCGCCAGCCTGAAAAGGTTTGGGCGAAACTGGAATAGCCTGCGCTCAGACGCATATGGATGACGTTAGCGCCCGGTTTTGGGGGGCGGGCAGAGCTTGAGGCATACCGGTTAGCCATATTTTGTGCGGTTGCATTCAGATCAGGATCGGAAACAAGCGGGCGCGCACCACGGGAGGCACGAAACTGGCTTATCAGCAACAAGGCCTCGGCACGATCCAGGTTTGCTCCGGCATGGTCCATGCGGGCGGTGAGCCCGGAGGGAAGTGGGGTGGTGGAGCATCCGCTCAGGGCAACACTGGCACCAAGGGTTAAAAATCCATAGGAGAGGAAAGCAACAAATTTGCGTTTTGGAATTGTCATGTGAGGCCTTTTAATAGGGATCGCGCGCGTAGCTCAGCCTATTCGCATTGGCGCGCCGGGTCCAGAACCAATTTCCCCCGGTTAGATATCATATGGACCAGATTAATTCATGTGGACCATATCCGCTCCCCATGCGGAAAAATACCGGGAGTTTTTGCCATAGGAATTATCCACCAGGGTTACCTGTCGATCCAGAAGAAGGCCCAGGATAGCCCCATGCAGGCGAGATGTTATCCACGGATTATGCCCGCCAATACGTGTGGCAATTGCGCTCACAACTTCTTTGATCGTTTGATGATAGGCGGGCAGGATATCAGGGGAGGGACGATTTAGGCCTCCGGCCAACCGGGTTGCCAAACGGTGCCGTTCAATACGCAGCTTTTCTTCCAAACGCATGATGTTTTTCCAGTCTTTCCCCACAAGCTGAGTGCTGGCACTATCTAAAGCGGCTTCAACGTCAGTGCGCATCAACGCCAATTTATTGTTGAGCGGCTTTGCGCTGGCGCGTATGCCTGAAAATTCATTGTAAAGACGATGGGCCATATCGGGGCATAAAAATACTTTGTCAGAAAAATATTTCCGGGCAATAATAAAGCTCTCCTCATCGCGCATATAAATGGTGACATTATCGTGGGCTTTGAAAATGTCAGCACTTTTGTGCATGGCTTCTTCTGAATTAAAGTGCATGGACTGGGGCATGATCACAATGGGTTTGTGGGGGAATGCCTGCACTATTTTTTCACGCAAATTCTGATGGTGGGGATAAATATCTCCGAAATTCCCACCCCCGTGGCAGGCAATAACATCAACATTCTCCAAGCTGTCAAAGGCGTTCTTTTTGCCATCATACAGACAAAATGAGGTGGGAATGGCGTTGTCGTTCCATTGAAAAAAATTCATGGCACCCAGGAAAATCAACAGATCCCCCACGTTAATATGCATGGGGTAATCCACATACCCCACTTTGCCTGATGGTGGGATGGATGTTGTTAGTGCATTGGTCAGGGCACCAAGTTGCTGCATTTTTATGGTATGAATTTCAGTGGTAGCGGCGCCGAAATTTTGTGTGGGGTCAAGCATTTTTGCCTACCAGTTTTCGCACCTGCCGGTACAGGGTTTCATTTTTCCGAATAAGGTGTTTCAGTTTGTTTTTGACTACTAAGACCGGTGACATCAAAAAGTTTTTGACAATTGAAATATAGCAGGCCACACGCCACCAGCCATAAATTTTTCGTCTTGAAGCTTCGCGCTGGGTCTCGGCCAGAAAAACATTGTCTCCAAGATTGTGACTGGGGGTAAGGGCGATTTGCCAGAAGTTTGCAATTTTCAGGTAACCTTGGGGCTGCGCACCGACAGCGCGGAAATTTAGTTGGGTGCGGATACACTTTTCGCATGTGCCACAATTGGCTCCCGTATGGGCATTTTCCCAGCAGACGCGGATATGTGGTGCAAGGTTCGAGTTTTCGCTGATATAGGCGGCGCGTTGGGAACGGGTAAACCCTAAACCTTCGGTGACAATTTTGAAATTGTTGCTGGATAGAAATGGATTGGTCATCGGATTACAACCCCATGGTATATCCAGATGTTCCAGGCCTTCGTCTGACCCCACTACCGCAATATCAACCATCCCCTGAAATTGAACCAGACAGGCGGTAATTCCCGCCATATGTTCCATGCTCCAGTTGTAACAAAGATTAGTTTTCCAGTTGGTTTCAACAACTGCCAGAGGGATTCCCATGGGATCAAGAATTTTTTTGGCACTGGTGGAAGCGACCCGCATGGAATTGGTATTTTCCACATCCAGATCAAAGCCATTGATCAGCATGGCAACGTCGGGTTCAACAACGCGCCGGCCAACGCTTTTGAGGTGATGGCGCAAAATTGAAAATGTGGAATCCAGGCCCCCTGAAAAAGCAAAAATGCCCTTTTGCTCGGTATTGGCTTCAAGTTCGATTTCGGCATCAGCGGTTATTTCGATGGTTTTGTACAAGTC
>JAJRRJ010000027.1 GCA_024279575.1 Alphaproteobacteria bacterium
ACCAGCAGCGCCATCCACACCAGATTAAAATTATCCGAATATATGGGAGCAGGCGCTACGAGACCGCGATTATTAAAGAACATATTTAACGGCAACTCAAAGCTCTGCTTTACGCTTGGCATCAGCTTGAGAACACCAAAATACCAGAAGAACATTTGCAGCAACAGTGGAATATTGCGCATGAATTCTACGAAAACAGTGGCGAGGCGAGCAATAATCCAGTTGGAGGACAGCCGCGCAATACCAACGGTAAAGCCTAAAAGAGTTGCAAGAACACACCCGATTACCGCAACGAGCATGGTGTTGAGGAACCCAACAACAAGCACGTCAAAAAATGTTGATGAACGACTATACTCCACGAGGGTAAACCCGATATCAAAACTGGAGGTATTGCCAAAAAAGTCCCAACCAGTGCGAATATTCTGACGCGCCATATTGGCGGTCATATTGCCCCAGAGTGTCATCGCAAACCAGACGACCCCACCCAGGAGCAACGCCTGATAAAATATCGCCCGCACCTTGGGGTCATTTATGAATGATGCTTTTGCAGGCGCATCAGAACCTGGTGATTTTTTTTCGGAAGCCATGTTTGGCCCACCCCTCTTCCGATAAGTATAAATTACTTAAAGCCTAAAAAACCCCAACTCTGTGGGATTACAAAAAACCCCGGAGGCAAAACCTCCGGGGAATCTGATTCAGTTCTTAGCGAACTGGTGGAGCGTACTGGATGCCGCCCTGTGTCCACAGTGCGTTAACACCGCGAGCAATACCAATGTCAGTAGAAGGACCAACATGGCGTTCATACATTTCGCCATAGTTGCCCAGGGCTTTAATGATCCGGTATCCCCAATCGTTGGAAACGCCGATCAGATCGCCATAGGTGCCTTCAACGCCAAGAATACGTTTGATGGCTGGATTATCAGAAGCCAGCATATCATCAACGTTGGCCTGTGTTACGCCAAGTTCTTCAGCGTTAAGCAGCAGGAAGTAAACCCAACGGTTAAGGTTGAACCACTCATCGTCACCCTGACGAACAGATGGGCCAAGAGGCTCTTTAGAAATGATCTGTTCAAGGATCACGTGTGCGCTCGGATCTTCAAGATTCCAACGCTCAGCAGCCAGAGCGGAGCTGTCAGTTGTGTAAACGTCACAACGGCCATCTTCGTAGGCTTTAAGAACTTCGTCCTGGTTTTCAAAAACAACTGTGTTCACTTCAATACCATTTGAAGAGAAATAATCAGCTGCGTTCAATTCTGTTGTAGTCCCTGCTTCGATACAAACAGAAGCGCCATCAAGTTCCAGAGCGGAGCTGATGCCATCTGATTTGCGAACCATGAAGCCCTGTCCGTCATAGAACATTACGCCAACAAAGTTGATGCCCAGCGACGTGTCGCGAGTCATTGTCCATGTTGTTGTACGGGAAAGAACGTCAATTTCGCCAGAAGAAAGAGCAGCGAAACGCTCAGTTGAAGTCAATGGTGTGTAACGAACTGCGTCAACATCATCAAAGATAGCAGCGCCCAAAGCGCGACAGAAGTCAACTTCAAGACCTGACCAGTTGTTGTTGGAGTCTGGAGCTGAGAAGCCACGAACACCAGCGGTCACACCGCACTGAACAAAACCTTTGTCTGTAACAGCCTGAAGTGTACTACCACCGTGGCTACCAGCAAAGGAAGCTGTTGCTGTCAAGCCGAGAGCAGCTGTCAAAGCAACTTTAAGAAGAGTTTTTTGCATTAGATTGCCTTTATTTTCCTAACCTTGAGAAAAACCTGGACAGAACGCAAACAATTTAACAATTAAGTCGCCCTCCCCAGGGTGTACCGTTCACCTTAAATTGGTGAACTTGGTATCGAGCGAAAACAATAGGATTTTGATCAATACGTCAAGTCTCTAACGACTACTTGTAGCAATTATGGCGGAAATTTGAGGTTTTACCGTTAAATTAACTATAAAAACCTGCCTAAACTACACATGTTTGGCACCTGAAACCGTGGCAAAAATGTGTTTTTGCATGCGGATGCAAGAGCATAACCGGTATGGTTGAAAATATAGAGTTGAATTTTTAAATTGCGGGAGTAAAAATTGTTTTATGAGCAAAAGCAACAAACACAATCTGGCCATTGAAACCATCCTTACCCACCACGGGAGGGACCCGGGCGAGCAGTTTGGCGTCGTCAACACGCCGGTCTATCGCGCCTCAACCGTGCTTCACCCGGACCTGGAAACCTTACTGACCCACAACCAGCCCTATCATTATGGGCGGCGGGGCACTCCCTCCTCACGTTCGGTGGAGGACGTTATTACCAAACTGGAGGGGGGCGAAGGCAGCAAGCTCACGCCATCGGGACTATCGGCCATTTCATGCGCACTAATGAGTGTATTATCGAGCGGGGATGAATTGCTTGTCAGTGACAGCGCCTACGAGCCAACACGAAAGCTGGCCGAGGGATATCTGGCGCGCATGGGGGTTTCAACCCGCTATTTTGATCCGCGAATCGGTGGGGGAATTGCCGACATGGTTGGCAAAAACACCCGTGCCATTATGCTGGAAAGTCCGGGGTCGCTGACATTTGAGCTGAACGACATTCCGGCTATTTCTGCAGCGGTTCAGGGGCACAACATTTCCATTATCGTGGACAATACATGGGGCACGCCGCTTTATTACAACCCCTTGGCTTTGGGGGCCAACATCGTTGTGCATGCGGGCACCAAAATGTTTGTGGGTCATTCCGACGCTATGTTTGGCACCATAACATGCGATGAGGCACACTGGCCCGCATTAGTGGATACACACGGCTTATTGGGGCTTTGTGCGTCGCCGGATGATTGTTTTCTGGCCGCGCGGGGATTACGCACGCTGGCGTTACGCATGAAGGAACATTCAGCACGCTCGATTAAAATGGCGCAGTGGCTTGAGGGACTGGACATTGTGCAAGAGGTATTGCACCCGGCCCTGCCCTCGCACCCTGACCATAAGATTTTTACACGGGATTTTTCCGGTTCCGGGAGTTTGTTCAGTTTCAGTTTGCCCAGGGCGCCGCAAAAAGCACTGGCGGCAATGATTGATAAAATGGAGCTATTTGGAATCGGCTATTCATGGGGCGGGTTTGAAAGTCTTATTTTGCCGGTGAATTTGAGCAGCAATCGCTCCAGTACTGCATGGCCAAATGACAATCAGATTATCCGTATACATATCGGACTGGAGGGGTTTGAAGACCTCAGGGCGGATATTGAAGCGGGCATTGCCCGCTACCGGGCAGTAATGTAATTTTCGTTAAAAAAAGCTTTTGGCACAATTTTTCCATTTGCATTTCTGGTGAATATCAAATTGCGCCAGAGGCAAATATTACGCACGGCAAAGGCGGCAATTATTCCAAACAAAAACCCGGCAAAAATATCCGTTGGATAATGCATCCCGATAATGATGCGCGACAAACCAACCAGCGCCGCCAGGCTCAATACCCACCAGCGCAGTTTTGGAAACAGAAATATCACACCGGTTGCGAAAGCAAACATTGTTGAGGCGTGACCTGAGGGAAAGGACTGAAACGTCCAGTCGTTCAGTACAGGTTGAAAATGAAAAAGGCCAAGCTCTTCCAGATGCATTGGCCGTGCGCGGCCAATCAGGCGCTTGAACATATTGGCGACCAGCCCCGGCCCAGCCGTGGAGAAAAACAAAAATGCGCTGACAAAAGTCAAATATTTGAAATTATTGGTACGAAAACGTTCCGATCCAACCCGTAAGGCCACACTGCCAAAAATCGCCAGCGCCAGTGTGGGGAGCAAAATCCCCTCCGCATCACCAATGCGGGTAATGATGTTAAAAACCTGCACGACCCATTCCGGCAAAGATTTAACTGCGTTTGCTACCGGTCGATCAAGAAACACCAACCCGGACAATACCAGTAATACAATGGCAACAAAGCGCGGCGCATAGCCCGACGACAGGCCAAAGGGCCATGATTTTGAAGTATCTAACATAGGGATGACAAATGACTTGTTTTGCCCCTGCGCGTCAACTGCCCCTCAACCAAAAGAAGATTGAATTTTGCCCCTTGCCCTTGCCCAAAAGAATGTGTATCTCCAACTCTTAGACGCGTTAGGTATCGGGGTATAGCTCAGTCTGGTAGAGCACTGGTTTTGGGAACCAGGGGTCGCATGTTCGAATCCTGCTTCCCCGACCACCGCGTTGTTTTTTGAAAGGTTTGTTGGAAATGACAGCTTTGATCTTTAGCCCTGCTCGCAATGCCATGCAATCGGGCAAAGGAAAATCCAAACATTGGGTGTTAATTCATGAACGCACATCCGGGCGCAATATCGATCCGCTGATGGGCTATTCATCTTCATCTGACATGAATGCACAGGTGCGCCTGACCTTTGAGACGCAGGAAGCGGCAGAAGAATATGCCAAACGGCAGGGGTTGGCCTATCGCGTGGAAGCAAACCACACAGCAACGCCCAAACGTGCCGTTTACACCGACAATTTCCAATCTGATCGCAAGGTTCCCTGGACGCACTAGCTACTTAGTCCCATGCTTCAAAAGTCTTAAATAACGATATATTCTATTCGTTTTGTAGCCTTCTTTATTCGGGTTGCGGATGACAAGCGCAAGATATCTATCGCAAATCCTTCTGATTTTAAGTATTTTATGGGCAGGATATTCAATAGGGAGATATTTTTCTGATTTGTGTTCGGAGCAGAACTGGAAAACCCCTTAACGCCCAATCGATGAAGGTACCAAACTGCGGTTAGTAATGAGCAACCAAAGGGGCGGTATATATTACTTTTGACGTACATGGGGACAAGAAACTGTGATTGTGAAGGTAAACTTGGAGCTTCAAGCTTACCGCTTAATCGTTCCATAAATATCTGTTTTCCGCTACGCGGCGTTTCCAAAGTTTCACTTGCCCATAAAAAAGGGTCTTGGCTGGAAATATTCAGATAAATAGAATCGTTTGCATCAAGCAAATAGTTTTCCCGGATCGTATCTAACAGAGATTGTGCCCAAGTATTCATTTGGCTTTCAAAAACAATTTTGACCGGTTCAATATTTCGTTCTTTCAAGGCCTTTTCAATAAAGTTTTTGCCTAATATCTTTTCTTCATCTGAATAATTCTGACCCAGGTCGTCAAGCAAAACGGAATATTTTATCGTAGCACCTGCCTGTGCGTGTACTTTGGACCGAAGAATTCCACGTTCAATAAAACGCATATCCAAATCACCTGTTATACCAAGCAGGTCCGCTAAATAGTAGTGACCTAATTCTATATCGATGGTTTCAATAATCAAATTGCTCACTTTGCAAATCCATCATCGTGCGCAGCTCGCAGTTTTTTTATACTGCTGGACTTGCTCGATTTTATATTTGAATCCTGTGTTGCAATTGCGGATCGTATCGCCGAGAAATTTTCATAGATACTGGAGTTTTTTGTTTTCCTCGACTTTTTTTCCAAAAAGTCTCTGATACCTTCATCGTCCGTATTTTTCGTATTCGTGAACCCGCTAAAGACTTGTTTTAACGCTCTGTTCTCATCCAGTTCTTGAGGGGCAAATGATCTGATTTGCCTGTCAATTTCTTTTGTTGCGATGGAAAGCAGATTTAGTTTTTTTTCAATTTCGTCAATTGTTTCCTGAGTTTTTGTTGTGCATTCCTGATTGTTTTCTCGATAAATTTTGGACTCTTTTCGAAATTTGTTATCCATCAGCCCATTCCAAAACACGGCAAAGAGCATAAAACTAAATGGAACAAGTATGCCAATTCCAATTAAAATTCCCAATTTATTCTGACGAGAATCCAGTCCCCTGACGTCAATTGTTACACTGGTATCACTTAAGTAAAGAAAAAGAATTCTCTCCTGTTCGGTATCACTTATCAAGTTATCGTAACTAAGGGTCATAATGTCAGACTGAGAGTTAAAACAAATTCCAGGCGCATCACCAGTTGTTGCAGCAAAAAGGAACGTCCCTGTATTGGCGCGGAAAGAAATTTTATTAGTGTCGCTGGTTCTTAAAAATCGAAGAGTGACATACTGGCCAGGCGGATTGGAGGTATTATCAAGGCTTTGCCTTACAATGCTGTCTGAGGATATCGAAAGGTCGCAATAGGTTTCCTTTGCATGGAAAATACGCACCCCTCCTACAAAACTGGCAGCGGCATTCAATTTTTCTAGTGCTGGATGCAAAAATGCCTGACGTTCAATCGCTTCTATTTCATAAGTATTGCTGTTTACAGTGATTACAATTTTGTCATAAAAATAATATGCCACCAACCAAAAGAAAGTAAGCGTGCCGATAATTATTGCAGGGACAATATTATACGTTAGCCATGTTAAGAAACCAGCAAGTCGTGATCGTTTATCTGCGTTCATTTTTTTGAAGCTAAATGTTGGCGCGTGTCAATATGCTTGCCCAGCTTGGAATAGGCGGGGGTAACTTCTTTATCGTCAAGTGCAATATGCTCTTGAAACTTCATGCTTCTTACTTCCGGAATTATCTGTAATTCGGAAATTGGAAGTCCATTTGCCATTTTGTCGCCATCCCACCTCTCGGAAAACAAATCTGTAAGGGCAGTTTTTACGCCTTCAACCTGCTCTTTTTCGGAAGGGTTTTCGGGACTTGGTACTGCATTAGCCACCAGAATAAAGTCTTTTAATTCAAAATTGTCTCGCTCCAACATCATGCAAAGAACACGTGCGGTCATGAACATGCCCCGGACGTGCTGAAGGCTCCATTTGAAACAAAGCACAACACAGTCAGCAACAGAAAGAGCTAAAGTGGCATGATTTGAAAAGCCACTGGCCCCATCTATTATTACAAAGTCATACTGTTCGTTCGCAAGATTTATCAAATGAGAAATTTTGTCCTCAAGAATTTGTGAGTCTGATGGCAATGCCGCAGACTCCTCAAAATTCAGCGGGGCCCCCATAAAATCAAAACCATATTTATTGCCATAGATGGATATTACATGGTCTTTCAACTTAGCTTCGTCAGATGAGGCAACGAAGCTAATCAAACCTTTTGACTTAATTTTATCGTCGGATTTTTCCAGAAATGTTCCCATTCCTGGTCCATCAACATCCAGATCTACCAATAGTATCTTTTTGCCAGATTTAGCCAACTGTGCCGCAACATTCACGCAGGTAGTTGAACGTCCCGCCCCACCCTTAAACGAATTAAATGTGATAACCCAGGCCATGAATATTTCCTATTTTTTTGTTATTCCCGCTTCACGCCCAAGTTCTGATACTCTTTGCGCGGTACTTTTGGTTACTTTTCCGTCAGAACTGGATTTCAGAGTATCTTCCAGTACCTGTTGCAGGCGATCTTCACTTTGAAGAAGCTTCTGCTCAAATTCATTTCTAATGTCTCGTAGCGCAACTTCAACTGATGCTTTTACCTCTCTCTCAATTAACCCTCTGGCATCTTTCCCTTGTATGTTGATACTTATCGCGTGCTTTAATATAGTTGCTAAATGCTCATCCGTATCTGAACTCAATTTTGGCCTGTCTTTTGATTGAGATGTCGGTTTGCTCGCATCAGAAAAAAGGTTACGTGTATGACAAAGAGCTTCAATTGCACGTTCTGTTTGATAAATTGCGTAAGGAGCGTCATTTTCGGCGAACCGATCCCAAAGAGCCTGATCGTCCTTACGATTTTTCATTAATCTATCATATGCTTGCTCAAAAACGCCTTCCAGTTCAGAGGCTTCACTCACATTTGGAAACGACTTCAAGAAAATTGCCAGTCCTTTTACAAATTGAGGCAGAAAGCATCGATCCGATAATATGTTTTCATTTTCATCTCCAAGTTTATATTGCTCAGAGAAGAACGCAATTTCGCACTTTTTTGTTGATATTGTACGAAATTTAGCATCATCCAAGATGTAAGGGCTAATTATCTTAAACGCCTCGGAGAGGGTTTTTGTTGATTTGAACTCAAGATAAAGCAATATGACAATTGCCCATAAATTGTAGTGGGGACTATTGTCATCTTCGTCTTCACGCAAAAGTCCTTTTGAAATCATTAGATTTCTTTCACTAACGTCCTGTAGCTCTGAATTAGTTAAATCGGCATCTATATATTTGCGAATGTAGTCCCCTTTTATCTGAGGAAGAACCGAGTTTATGAACCATTCGACTTTATTCTTTGTTTCAGACGTGCCTAAAAGAAAAGAATTCCCGTCAATTAAGCCATCTAAGTCGGACAGAGTGTCTACAGCCATCCATGTCGGGTATTTATATGGGGTTTCCGGAATGTGCGTGTCTGTGGCAAAAAACCCGGAATGAACATTTGAAACATTCTTAACAGCGCAATTTTCAATAAACTTCAGGCTATCAGCGAATAAATCAATCAGAACTTTACGGTCATCTTTGTTTTTTGGTTCCCCAAATATTTGCCCATACAGGACCACGATAGAAAGTACAAAACAATAACTATCCAAGAATGGAAAAGTATTATCTTCATAGTCTTTGATGATTAAGTAAGGGTCGCCTGTGTAATCATCTCGTGATTTAAAACGCTTTAGATGCTTTAAAATACGATCTCTTAGCTTATCCCTGGAAACAATTCTAAATATTTCCTTTGATAAACTGGAATTTGAACCCGCGAAACTAAGAGGCAACAGATAGCACATAATAGCTTCAGAAACTATGATATTTCCGCTTCCTGGTATGTTTTCATTTATCGGATTACTCGGACAGAGCCAGAGTGCATCGTTGGAATTGTATTCGACCTCTAACGCTTTTATGGCTGCCAAAATTTCTTGATCAACCTGTTTAAGACTTATGCTGGATATCATATTTTTCGCCAATATTTCAAAAGCAATTCGTTATGATTTACATTTCAATATAAAAAATCAAATTAGATTAAATCTGGAGTAATAGTAAGGACTGGTCAAGTATGAATTGGGAGTAATTTGGCTCAAGACTCATTAAATCCACCATATGACTATAGCAGCGATGAGGATAAGAAGGTGTGGGCACAGCACTCATACCGTGTTGCAATGCGTTGCCAGTCTTTAAGCCGCCGAACATGTTTCGCCCCTATATCTTTGTCTGCACAGGGCTTGCGATGCTCTGCGGGGAAGTTGCCTCCTTTCCATGGTGAACACAGGGCAGTATTCCCTTGGCTTTAGGGGCGGCCAAATTGTTGGCCGGGTCGTTCCTGGCTCCCTGAAACCCCTCTAAGCCTTACGGGGCGTAACACATTTTCACGGGGCGGTAAAAACCGTGAACAATTGCAACCGTTCAGAATTTCTGCCATCCTTTTACTCAGAGCTAAGTTCAGGATAACTCAATGGTATATGGTGAATGTAATTGCGGCGCCGTCGCATTTGAAATCAGCACCCAACTCACGCAGATATTTGTGTGCCACTGTTCGATCTGCCGCAAATCTACCGGGGGCAACGGGATCCCGGTCGTTGTTATTAACAACGATGATTTTGTCTGGTTGCGCGGCGAAGACAATATCGCC
>JAJRRJ010000028.1 GCA_024279575.1 Alphaproteobacteria bacterium
CTCGCCCCTTGTGGGCCAGATCGCCAACCTGATGGTGATGTTTTTCCAACAGTTCTTCTTCCTCTGGTACAGGCTCCAGCTCAACCATGGACATGTTGCAGCGTTTGGAAAAATTGCCGCTTTCATCCAGCACATAAGCAATTCCCCCCGACATACCTGCGGCAAAATTGCGTCCGGTTCCACCCAATACAACAACAACGCCGCCGGTCATGTATTCGCATCCATGGTCGCCAACGCCCTCAACAACAGCAATGGCACCAGAATTGCGCACGGCAAAGCGTTCCCCCGCGACACCGCGGAAGTAGCATTCTCCCTCTATGGCGCCATAAAGAACCGTGTTGCCGACAATTATTGATTTTTCTGGAATAATACCTTTGGCCTTTTTGGCTGGATAAACGATCAGTCGTCCACCTGAAAGACCTTTGCCCACATAGTCATTTGCCTCCCCTTCAAGTTCCAGGGTCACCCCGCGTGTGGCCCATGCGCCAAAAGACTGCCCTGCGGTTCCATTCAATTTGATGTGGATAGTGTCTTCAGGCAGGCCTTCATGGCCAAATCTGGCGGCCACTACACCTGAAAGCATCGTACCGACCGTGCGGTTGGTGTTGTTGATTTCAGAAACGATTTGCACCGTTTGTTTATCGTTTAACGCGGGAGTTGCCTGTTTAATAAGTTCGCGATCCAGAATGTCCTCCAGATGGTGGTCCTGAATTTCAGTATGGTAGATTCCCACATCTGGCCCCATTTTAGGGTCAAAGAACAATCTGGAAAAGTCCAGCCCCTGTGCTTTCCAATGATCACTGGCCTGTTCTTGATCAAGCGCATCTATCTGGCCGACCATTTCATCAATGGTGGCAAAGCCCAGGTCTGCCATGATCTGACGCGCTTCTTCAGCAACAAAAAAGAAATAATTTATAACGTGTTCCGGCTTGCCGGTGAAGCGACGACGTAGCACAGGGTCCTGGGTTGCGACGCCCACCGGGCAGGTGTTGAGCTGGCATTTGCGCATCATGATGCAGCCGGAAGCGATCAAAGGGGCGGTGGCAAAGCCGAATTCATCAGCCCCAAGCAATGCCCCAATAACCACGTCGCGACCGGTCTTTAGTCCTCCATCTACCTGAAGGGCAACCCGGGAGCGCAATTTGTTCATGACCAAAGTCTGGTGGGTTTCAGCCAATCCGATTTCCCAAGGGGAGCCTGCATTTTTTATGGAGGTGAGGGGGGAGGCCCCGGTGCCGCCATCAAAGCCGGAAATTGTGATGTGGTCGGCGCGTGCTTTGGTCACGCCGGCGGCCACAGTGCCAACGCCCACTTCGGACACCAGTTTTACCGAAATATCGGCTTTTGGTTGCACGTTTTTCAGGTCATAAATCAGCTGAGCCAAATCTTCGATTGAGTAAATATCATGGTGGGGCGGGGGGGAAATCAGACCAACCCCCTGTGTGGAATGGCGTACTTTAGCGATAACCGCATCCACTTTGTGGCCGGGGAGCTGCCCCCCTTCGCCGGGTTTGGCCCCCTGGGCCATTTTAATCTGGATCATATCTGAATTGACGAGATATTCCGTTGTTACCCCAAAGCGACCCGATGCCACCTGTTTGATGGCGGAGCGCTCTGAAGTGCCGTTTTTCTTGGGGATAAACCGGTCGGGTTCTTCCCCCCCCTCACCCGTGTTGGATTTACCGCCCAGTTTATTCATGGCAATGGCCATATTGGTGTGGGCTTCGCGCGAAATCGAGCCATAGGACATGGCGCCGGTGGCAAAGCGTTTGACAATTTCACTGGCCGGTTCGACTTTCTCAATCGGGATAGATTTGCGGTTTAGTTCTTTTGCGCTCTTAATACGGAACATGGAGCGGATGTTGAGCAGGGCGCCACTATTGGCGTTTATCTGTTCGGCAAAATCGAGATAGTGATTTTTGGAATTGGCCCGCACTGCGTGTTGCAGATTTGAAACGGTTTTAGCATTCCACGCGTGCGCTTCCCCACGGGTACGAAGGGCATATTCGCCTCCCACTTCGAGGCTGCGGCGCATGGACATTTTGCCGCCAAATGCCCAGCGGTGGCGCCGTTCAGTTTCGTTTGCAACCCCCTCCAGACCTACCCCCTCAATAGTGGTGGCAGTTCCAAAAAAGAAGCGTTTGATGAACTTTTCCGATAATCCAACCGCATCAAAAATCTGAGCGCCGCAATAGGACTGGTAGGTTGATATGCCCATTTTGGACATAACCTTGAGCAGGCCTTTGCCCACGGATTTGATGTAGCGCTGGGTAACTTCCTTTTCATCCACTTCAGGGGGCAATTTGCCTTCAGCCTGCATGGCGGAGAGGGTTTCAAAGGCCAGATAGGGATTGATTGCTTCTGCCCCATAGCCCGCCAGAACGGCAAAATGGTGCACTTCGCGCGCTTCCCCGGTTTCTATAACCAGTCCGGCTGAGGTGCGTAGGCCTTTGCGGATTAGGTGGTGATGTACGGCGGCGGTGGCCAACAGATCGGGGATCGCAATGCGGTTGGCCCGAACCAATCGGTCGGACAAGATAATTATATTGTGCCCTTCACGCACACGGGCCTCAGCCACTTTCATCAGCTCGCGCAGGGCATTGTCCATACCTGCGGCACCTTTTTCAGAAGAATAGGTGATGTCCAAAGTGGCAGTGCAGAACTGATTGTCGGCGATATCGCCAATTGTACGGATTTTCTCCAGATCCTCATTGGTGAGAATGGGCTGACGTACTTCCAGACGCTTGACTCGGGAAAGCCCCTTAAGGTCAAAAATATTGGGGCGTGGACCAATGAAGGACACCAGACTCATGACGGATTCTTCACGAATGGGATCGATTGGGGGGTTGGTGACCTGAGCAAAATTCTGTTTGAAATAGGAATAAAGTAGTTTTGGGCGGTCCGAGAGTGCCGAAAGGGGGGTGTCAGTTCCCATGGACCCAATTGGTTCCTGTCCTGTGCTCGCCATGGGGGTCAACAGGATTTTAATGTCCTCCTGAGTGTAGCCAAAGGCCTGTTGACGGTCCAGCAGGCTTTCAAATGTTTTGGTGGATTCTGCGGGGACGTCGGGCAGGTCCTCAAGTACAATCTGGGTGCGCCCCAGCCATTTGGAATACGGGTTTTTTTCCGAAAGGGTTTTTTTGATTTCCGCATCAGCAACAATGCGACCCTCCTCCAGGTCAATGACCAGCATTTTCCCCGGTTGCAGGCGCCATTTTTCCACAATATCCTCTTCAGGAATATTTAAGGGGCCTGCCTCTGATGCAAGTACAATCAGGTCGTCTTTAGTGACAAAGTATCGCGCGGGACGCAGGCCATTGCGATCAAGGGTGGCTACAATTTGTTTGCCATCGGAAAGGGCCATTGAGGCAGGGCCGTCCCACGGTTCCATCAGGGCAGCGTGGTATTCATAAAATGCGCGGCGCGTTTCGTCCATGAGTGGATTGCCCGCCCATGCTTCAGGGATCAGCATCATGGCCGCATGGGGCAGGGAATAACCACCCCGGACCAGGAATTCCAGTGCATTATCAAAACAGGCCGTGTCAGATTGCCCTTCGTAGGAAATCGGCCAGATTTTTGCAATGTCGTCCCCGAACAGGTCTGAGGCCACCGAGGCCTGACGGGCCGCCATCCAGTTGACATTGCCCCGAATGGTATTGATTTCGCCATTGTGGGCTGCCATGCGGTAGGGGTGGGCCAGTTTCCATGAAGGAAAGGTGTTTGTTGAAAAACGCTGATGGATGATTGCCATTGCTGAAATGAAAGTTTCATCTGCCAGATCGGGGTAAAAAGCTCCCAGTTGGTGGGCCAGAAACATCCCCTTATAAACAAGCGTGCGTGCTGAAAACGATACAATATAAAAGCCGTTATCATTGTCTACTTCGGGGATGTTTTTATAAATCGTGTTGGACACAACTTTACGCGAAATGAGCAGTTTTCGTTCAAAGGCGTTAGTGTCCATCCCCTCAGGTCTGGCGACAAAAATCTGTTCCATAATGGGTTGGGGGGCGATGACATTGTCAGAAAGTTCTTTGGCATCAGAGGGGACGTTTCGGGTGCCGATGATTGAAAGGTTCTCTGATTTTAATGCTGACATCATTGTGGTGTTACAACGGTCTCGCAGGGTTTTATCATTTGGAAAAAACACCATAGCTACGGCGTAGCTTCCTTCGCCGGGCAGGTCAAAATCGCATACTTTTTTGAAAAAGGCATGGGGGGTCTGCACGAGCATTCCAGCGCCATCTCCCATAAGGGGGTCAGCGCCTACAGCGCCGCGATGGGTCAGGTTGACCAAAATTTCCAGGCCGTTTTTTATTATTGAGTGGGAACGGATGTTGTTGATATTTGCCACAAGACCCAGGCCACACGAATCATGTTCGTTTGAGGGGTTGTACAGGCCAGCGGCTTTAGGCCGACCGTTTGGGGTCTGAAAATTATTGATTGAGCTGTCTTTATTCATTTGCCGTCACCCTTATTCTTTGGCCTCGCCTGGATATCAACGATTCAAGCGGACACGTCACCTTCCCGGGTCGCACGTTTTTTGCGCGGCTCGAGACGAGTGACGTCTCATCAGTAATGGAAGTGGCCCGGTTTTTTCTGGATACCACCTCTGAATGCGGACAAAATTATTGTCCGGCTTGTTGTGAGAGCAATGCCTCAGCAATGGTGGACACATCTGGTCGCGTGTCCGCGATCATTTTATACGAATACACTTCTAAAAGAGAAATACGCCTAATTAAAAGACAATACCCCTGTCCTATTTCAACTATATGCCAGATTTTGCGTTTGGGGGCAAGGAGGGGCAGGATGAATATCATCAAAATAAAAAACGAGGCCCTTGGAAAACAAGAGCCCCGCTGTTCGAGATTTGCCCCAAAACCTGGGGGGAAGGATTGGGCAACGACCAGAATTAAAAAGAAAAAGCCTTAGCCCAACCAATAATTTAGCGCATAGAGTTTTGCCTGGTCAGCGTACTTCCGGCACGGGGCCGGGAGTACGCTCGCGCTGAAGCAAACTTAGTTCGCTTTTTTCTTGCTTTCGATCATTGGGCTGGGGTCTTTCTCAGCGTCAATTTTGATCTGGCGAGGTTTTTGACTTTCGGGTAGTTCGCGCTTCAGATCCAGGTGCAAAAGACCATTTTCCAGTTTTGCGCGGGTTACCTCGACATAATCGGCAAGCTGGAAGCGCAAGTCAAAGGCACGCTCAGCGATACCACGGTGTAAAAACTCGCGGGCCTGATCCTCTTCAGTGGCTTTTCCACCCTTGATGGTGAGATTGTTTTCCTTGGTTTCGATGGAAATTTCATCCTGGGAAAACCCTGCAACGGCAATGCTTATGCGATAAGCATCTTCGCCGGTGCGCTCGATGTTGTAGGGAGGGTAAGAGGACTTGGCTTCTGGTATTTTCAGACCGTCAAGGGTTGAAAACAGACGGTCAAAGCCAACAGTTGAACGGTAAAAGGGTGAGAAATCAAAAGTTTGCATAGCATATTCTCCTAGTGCTTCAAATGAGCAACATGCGTTGCGCGATCTTTGTTGCCCCCTTCAATAGGCAGGCAGAAATTCAATCGCGGTCGCCGGGTCAGTCCGGCCGACCCTTAAAATGTAGGAGGAGATTTTTGTGTTTCAAGGGGGAGCTTTCACTTTCAGGCTGCATGCTGGTGCTTTGTTTTGCAGCCCTGGATTGGATGAATGAAATATGAACAAGGTATACCAATCCTGTTCACATCGCTGGTACTAGATTTGAACTCGTGCAGTTGATGAGGCGTTTGATCACGCATTCTAGTACGCACAAAACCGGCGGCCCCTATCACCCGCCCCCCGCATGGGGTGCCGTCATTTTTGGGTCGATACCAGTTCCTGCTCTTGTCAGGTTTGGTGTCGGCCCTTAATTGTTTCATACCAGTTATAAAATTTGAGTGTTTTTGGGCGCTTCAGGTTGCCGGTGGCCTAGTTTTTGTTCTAAGCAGACCTCAATAAATCTGCGCAAATTTTTTGGATGTGAGTATGACGATAGTTGTTGACCCAAACGGCCCTGGACTTTGTGAGGTTGCATCCAATCCTGTTCCCCCTGGCGCCAAAATCGGATATTTCAAAACTGAGGATAATGTGCGGTTGCGTTATGGTATCTGGCCAAAGACCGCCGGGGCCAGTCGGGGCACAATTTGTCTGGTGCATGGCCGGACCGAGTTTATTGAGAAATATTTTGAAACCATCGCCGATTTTCAATCCCGTGGATTTGATGTGGCAACCTTTGACTGGCGGGGGCAGGGATTGTCAGATCGGCTGGTCAGCAATCACACTATCGGCTATGTGGATAAGTTTGATGATTATCTGATTGATTTACAGAGCTTTTATTCTCAAATTCTTCTGCCCGATTGTCCGCCTCCGTTCAATTTGGTCGGCCACTCGATGGGAGCATTTGCCGCTCTACTTGCAGCTTCTCGCGATCGCATGATGTTTGACCGCATGTTTTTGTGTGCGCCCATGATTTCCATTGGAGGGTTACCCCTTGGCATGGGAGCGATGGCGACGCTTATGGAGGC
>JAJRRJ010000029.1 GCA_024279575.1 Alphaproteobacteria bacterium
AAGTCAGCCGAAGCGGAGGCAATCAACTCCTCGGTATTTTCCCGGTCCGTTTGTCCATAAACATCAAACTGGAAAAATGTCAGGGCCAGCAAAGCGCACGCTGGCACCATAAGCGCTTTAATAGACCCCTACCTGTTTTTCATTTCAAGCAATGCAATTTTTTCAACTTTTAAAATAGCAGGTTCCACATACTGTTTAGTTCCTAATCCGGTTACAAAAAAGGCGGGGCTTTTTGTGCCCCGCCTCCAGTGTAATTTACCAAACTCAAGCGATTAGTCAGCTAAAGCCAGATCAGTGATCGCATGGGTCCATGCACCTTCCGGCGCCATGGTAATCACGGGATCTGAGCCACCACCCATCAGGGTTGCAACTGTGCGCTCATAATCAGCCACATCAAGGGAGCCGTTTGAGCCAGCGGTCAATTTGGCCACTTCACCCATCATACGACGCTGATGCGCTTGTGTCTGTGCACCGGTTTCATCGTTTTCAAGCACGATATCTGCTGCGGCATCGGGGTTTTCTTCAGCCCACTTCCAGCCCTTCATAGACGCACGAACAAAACGAACCATTTCGTCGGAAAATTCAGCGTCGGCCAAACGGTCTTCAAGCACATACAGGCCATCTTCTAAAGTTGAAACGCCTTCATCTTCATACTTGAACACAACCAGATCGTCAGCTGTTAGACCGGCATCAATGATCTGCCAATATTCATTGTAGGTCATTGTTGATACGCAGGCGGCCTGATTTTGCAAAATTGGATCAACGTTAAAGCCCTGCTTGAGAACTTCAACGCCATCGGGACCACCATCGGTGGAAATACCCAGCTGGCTCATCCATGACAGGCACGGATATTCGTTGCCAAAGAACCACACACCAAGTGTGTTGCCGGCAAAATCGGCAGGCGAAGTAATACCTGAATCAGCGCGACAGGTCAGCATCATGCCTGAAGACTTGAACGGCTGAGCGATATTGACCAATGGCACGCCTTTTTCACGCGCTGCCAAAGCTGAAGGCATCCAGTCGATAACCACATCAGCACCACCGCCCACAAGAACCTGAACAGGAGCAATATCGGGGCCACCGGCCTTGATGGTAACGTTCAGGCCTTCTTCTTCATAAAAGCCCATGTCCTTTGCCACATAATAGCCAGCGAACTGCGCCTGGGTGACCCATTTGAGCTGTAACGTAACATCGTCAACAGCAAATGCCGGTGTTGCGGTGAATGCCAAGGCACCCACAGCCAGTGTTGAAAGTATTTTCTTCATTTATAGTCTCCCTTGTTATTTCTCTTACATATTAACCGGCACTGTTTCCCGGTCAGCCCCTTCCGGCGCGAACCGAGGGGTGCCAAAAGGTAACCTTGCGCTCTATCAACGCGATTACCCCATAAAAGCAGGTTCCGGCCAAAGCCGCCACTGCTATTTCTGCCCACACGAGATCGACGTTCATACGCCCAACTTCAGTGGAAATTCTAAAACCCATGCCCACAATGGGTGTACCAAAAAACTCAGCAACAATTGCCCCGATCAGTGCCAAGGTAGAATTGATCTTGAGGGCATTAAAGATGAACGGCGCGGCGGCTGGCAAACGAAGCGAAAACAGTGTCTGCCAATAGGAACTGGCATAGGTGCGCATCAGATCCTTTTCCATCACCGAGGCCGCGGCCAATCCCGACACCGTGTTGACCAGCATGGGGAAAAAGGTCATCACCACCACCACGGCGACCTTGCTTTGATAATCAAAACCAAACCACATCACCATAATGGGGGCCACGCCAACAATGGGCAGGGCGGAAACAAAATTTCCAATGGGCAATAATCCGCGCTTGAGAAACGGCACGCGATCAGCAGCGATAGCCACCAGAAAACCTGAACTGCAACCGGCAAAAAACCCGACAAGAACCGACTTCAAAAAAGTCTGCTGAAAATCAGCCCACAATATGTGCAGGGAAACCAATATCCGCGCCCAGATCATGGAGGGAGGCGGCAAAAGAATTGGTGATACGTTGAGTCCTCTGGTAACAAACTCCCATATGACAAGCAGGGTAATACCAAACAAGACCGGCACAAATAAATTGATTGCCTTGACTATAGTCTGGTTTTGGGGGGTCAGTCGCACCAGAAATTCATTGAGCGCCCAAGCCCCCAGCCAGAAAACCAGCGCAATCATCAGCAGGTTGGTATTCATGTTCTCACCCCCATTTTACGGGTGACAATTTTCTCAACAACCCCCACCAGCGAAACCAGCGTCGCGGCGAGCGCCGCCGCCATAAACAGGGCCGACCAGATTTGTACCGTCTGGCCATAGTATGAGCCTGAGAGCAGTCGCGCACCAAGACCTGCCACGGCCCCGGTGGGCAATTCCCCCACAATGGCACCAACCAGAGAGATGGAAATAGCAATTTTCATCGAGGTGAACAGATAGGGCATAGCGGCAAACCAGCGTAGTGTTGAAAACACCTGCGATTTACTGGCGGCATAGGTGTGCATTAAATCAAGCTGGATTTGTTCGGGAGAGCGAAAGCCTTTCACCATGCCAACAGCAATGGGGAAAAACGACAGATAAGTGGAAATAAGCGCCTTGGGCAATACCCCCGAAATTCCAATGGCGTTAAGCACCACTATAATCATGGGCGCAATTGCCAGAATGGGGATGGTTTGCGAAGCAATGATCCAGGGCATCATGGATTTATCCATGGCGCGGGAATGCACAATACCAATGGCCAGCGAAATGCCCAAAATCGTGCCGATAGTAAAGCCAAGCAGGGTCGCTGAAAGGGTGATCCAGGTGTGATAAATCAGGGAACGGCGCGAGGTGGGGGACTTGAGTACGGTTGTGTTCCAGATTTCCTCAGCCACCTGATGCACCGAGGGCAGAACAGGGCGATCCTGATTGAGGGTATCATTGATGAATTGTGAGTTGGTCCACTCAGTTACCCCGGCGCGCTCATAAACCCCCAATTGCCAGGGGGTGTTGAGTTTAACCGCCATTACATACCAGAATACAAGGATCAGGCCGATGATAATCAGCACTGGCAAGGCTTTGCCCTGCATAAGTTTTGAATTCATCATGCGCTCATACATGCCCCTATTTCCCCTCATAGGCATGCCCGGTGCGCAAGCCTTCACGCACCCGGTGGGCGATTTTAAGAAATTCTGGCGTTTCACGAATATCCAGAGGGCGCTCATCGGATAGCGTACTTTGGATCACGTCAATCACCCGCCCGGGGCGCGGGGACATGACAACGATTTTTGTCGACAGGTAAACCGCTTCGGGGATTGAATGGGTAACAAAACATATCGTTTTTTTTGTATCGGCCCATAGTTTGAGCAATTGCTCGTTCAAATGATCACGCACGATTTCATCGAGCGCCCCGAACGGCTCATCCATCAACAACAGGTCTGCATCAAAGGCCAGCGCCCGGGCGATTGAGGCGCGTTGTTGCATGCCGCCGGAGAGTTGCCAGGGAAAAGACTTTTCAAACCCGGTGAGGTTCACCAACTCCAAAGTGCGCTTGATATGCTCGATGCGTTCAGCTTTTCCCATCCCCATAATTTCGAGCGGAAGCGCCACGTTTTTTTCCACCGTGCGCCAGGGCAACAGGGCGGGTGCTTGAAACACATAGCCATAATCCCGGTTCATGCGGGCCTCGTGGGGACTTTTGCCATTAACGGTAATTTCCCCGCCGGTGGGGGTTTCAAGATCAGCCACCACCCGCAAAAATGTGGTCTTGCCGCACCCGGAGGGGCCGATAAACGAAACAAACTCGCCCTGGTTGATGTCCAGATCAACCTCGGACAATGCATGCACCGGCCCGTCATTGGAGGGGAAAGTCAGGGAGAGTTTTTTGGCGGAAATTACGGGGGAATTAGACATGAATAATGGCCTTTCTTGCCCTCCCCCTCGTGGGGAGGGTGGCGCGGCCTTGACTTGCCGGAAGGCCTTGGCCGTGTCGGGCGGGGGTAAAACAATTAATTCTTAAGTAGAGGGCGGCGATTATTTGCTGCCCCCCACCCCTAACCCCTCCCCACGGGTGGGAGGGGAATATGCTTATGGATATTAGGGGGTTCATCGGATTTTTTCCCTTAAGCTTGCAAATTTAGCTAGAATATTTTCTCGATTATTAAAAAAAGTTTTGTTGTTAATTTCTTCAACAAACAACTCCAAATACTCTTTCAGTTTCCCTGCGATTGCTCTGTCTTTTTCTCTTTCGGAAAGCACCCTTAATAGCACTATGACTTTCCTAGTGTTTTTATTCATTTCGTGCTGATAATCTGTACCTGTCTCACTGTTCCTGTCATTTTCTGGAAGATTTGTAACGCTCAACGCGTATTCAAAAAGCGTATGAAGCGCGACCTCCATATCCTTAAACTCTTGGGAATTAAATGATTTGTAATGTTGCCTGTGCTGTACCCACATCGTAACTGGAATCGCGACCAAAGAGGTCAAAGAAACAATTCCTCCGATTATTGTCCAATTGTTGCTTGACCACAAAAAATCCAAATTCCTAAACCCCACTCGCCGGAATGCCGGTGCGCTTTACAGGGTTTGGTGCCGTCAGGTCTTTCCATTTTGAAAGGGCCCGGTTGGTGGTTGCATTGGGTTCACGGGCGACAAATTCCCCGTGGCCCTCGCGGGTTTTGATTTCACCTTCAACCACCGCAACTTGCCCACGGGTCAAGGTAAACCTTGGCAGGCCCACCAC
>JAJRRJ010000030.1 GCA_024279575.1 Alphaproteobacteria bacterium
ACCTTCATCCACGCCTATCATAACTCTGATACGTTCAGCTATCAGATTACGCGCTTTAACCAGCTTAATTAATAAATTTCAGGCCAGTGCGGCCCGGGTCGCAAAGCAACGGAGACTAAATTTATGTCCATTCTCGTCAACAAAGATACGAAGGTTCTGGTTCAGGGCCTGACCGGCAAAACCGCTACGTTTCATACCGAACAGGCATTGGCCTATTTTGGAACGAAAATGGTCGGGGGGACCCATCCCAAAAAGGGCGGGCAGACCTGGACCAGTTCGCTGGACCAGACAGAATTGCCAATCTTTTCTTCTGTTGCTGAGGGAAAAGAGGTCACCGGAGCAAATGCCAGTGTGATTTATGTGCCCCCTGCGGGGGCTGCGGCGGCAATCATTGAGGCTATTGATGCGGAGGTTGAATTTATCGTTGCGATCACCGAGGGTGTGCCTGTGCTGGATATGGTCAAGGTGAAGGCGCGGCTGGAGAAGTCCAACTCCCGACTTCTGGGGCCAAATTGCCCGGGAATTTTAACACCTGAGGAATGCAAAATCGGCATTATGCCGGGGAATATTTTCCAAAAAGGTTCGGTGGGTATTGTTTCGCGTTCGGGCACCCTTACCTATGAAGCAGTGTTTCAAACCACCAATGCGGGCCTGGGTCAGACCACCGCTATTGGCATAGGTGGCGACCCGGTAAAGGGAACCGAATTTATTGATGTACTTGAGTTGTTTTTAGCTGATGATGAGACAAAATCCATGGTGATGATCGGGGAAATTGGCGGATCAGCAGAAGAGGATGCGGCACAGTTCCTCATTGATGAGGCCAAACGGGGCCGCTCCAAGCCTGTTGCCGGTTTCATTGCCGGGCTGACTGCGCCTCCGGGGCGCACAATGGGACATGCCGGAGCGGTGATTTCGGGGGGCAAAGGGGGCGCCGAGGACAAAATTGAAGCGATGGAGCGGGCCGGGATTGCGGTGTCGCGTTCGCCGGCGAAAATTGGCGAGGCGCTGGTGGAATTACTCAAAGGATAGGGCAATTTTGACTGCCTGAAAAATATGGTTGCAGCCCGAAACAGTCGGGACATAATTTGGCGTATTTCATTGTTAACAAATTACTAACTCAAGGCTGTAACAAGGGTTATACCAAAACGTGTATCAGGCAGGGTTTGTCTGGCAAAAATCCATCGGTTGAACAGGAAAGGCGGGCCCTTCCGCCCCGGGCGAAATAATCATGACACGACAGGAAAAGAACGAGACGTTCTTGCTAACTTCATTTCTATATGGGGGGAATGCCTCCTATATGGACGATCTTTATGCGCGGTTTAAGGAAGATCCAAATGGGGTGGACCCAACCTGGGCTGAGTTTTTTGCTTCGCTTGGGGATGATGCGGGGGATGTGAAGTCCAACGCTGCCGGTGCGAGCTGGACCCGGGGAAACTGGCCTCAGGTTCCGCTTAATGAAACAGTGGCTGCCCTTGATGGGGACTGGGACCGGCTGGCGGAAAAGTCCGGCAAGGTTGTGATTGAAAAGGCCAAGGCGGCGGGGGAGGTCCCCAGCGTTGAAGAAGTAACCCGGGCCAGTCAGGATTCTATTCGCGCTATTATGATGATCCGTGCGTTTCGTATGCGCGGACATTTGCATGCGGATCTGGACCCGCTCAAAATGCAGGAAAAGGCTGACGCTCCTGAACTGGACCCGCATTCTTATGGGTTTGAAGAAAAGGATTTTTCCCGTCCGATTTATATAGATTTCTATCTGGGGCTGGAATATGCCACGATTCCTCAAATGCTGGATATTCTTCAACGCACCTATTGTTCGACAATGGGTGTGGAATTTATGCATATTTCGGATCCTGAATCCAAAGCCTGGATACAGGAGCGGATTGAGGGACCGGACAAGGAAATTCACTTCACAGAAATGGGCAAAAAGGCCATTTTGAACAAGCTGGTTGAGTCCGAGGGTTTTGAGAAGTTTCTTGACGTCAAATATACGGGCACCAAGCGTTTTGGTCTGGATGGGGGGGAAAGCCTTATCCCGGCCATGGAACAGATTATCAAACATGGTGGCTCGCTTGGGGTGCGCGATATTGTTCTTGGTATGCCGCACAGGGGACGGCTTAATGTATTGACGCAGGTGATGGGGAAACCTCATCGCGCCTTGTTCCATGAATTTAAGGGTGGCGCCTATTACCCGGATGATGTTGAGGGTTCAGGCGATGTCAAATATCATCTTGGCGCATCGTCAGATCGTGAATTTGATGACAATAAAGTACACCTTTCGCTGACGGCAAATCCTTCGCATCTTGAAATTGTAAATCCGGTTGTGCTGGGTAAGGCGCGGGCCAAACAGGATCAGCATTCAACGGTGGATAGTCATTTTGTAATGGATACGACCCAGACCGATCGGCAAGTTGTGTTGCCTCTTTTGCTCCATGGGGATGCAGCGTTTGCGGGCCAGGGCGTGGTGGCTGAATGTTTCGGGCTGTCGGGCCTGAAAGGACATCGCACGGGTGGCTCTATTCACTTTGTGGTCAACAATCAGATCGGCTTTACCACTTCGCCGATTTATTCCCGATCTTCACCCTATCCTACCGATGTGGCAAAAATGATTGAAGCGCCGGTTTTCCATGTCAACGGGGATGACCCTGAAGCTGTGGTATTTGCGGCGAAAGTGGCAATCGAATATCGGCAAAAATTTGGTAAGCCGGTGGTGATCGACATGTTCTGTTATCGTCGGTTTGGGCACAATGAGGGGGATGAACCCTCCTTCACGCAACCTTTGATGTATAAGCGAATCAAGGCGCAAAAAACCACACTGGAAATATATGCGGCCAAACTTATCAAAGAGGGTGTGGTTTCCAAGGAAGAAGTGGACCAGATGAAGGCCGATTGGCGGGCTCATCTTGAAAGTGAATTTGCCGGGGGGCAGGATTACCGGCCCAATAAAGCAGATTGGCTGGATGGTTCGTGGAAGAAGTTGAAAGCTGCTCAGTTAGAGGGTGCGCGACGGGGCAATACCGGGGTTGAAATTGACCGCCTGAAAGCCATCGGTAAAGTGTTGACCACAATACCGGAAAAATTTGATGCGCACCGGACAATTCAACGGTTTATGAAAAATCGGGCCGCTGCCATTGATAGCGGTCAGGGGATTGACTGGGCAACCGGGGAAGCTTTGGCCTTTGGCTCTCTGGTGGCCGATGGCTCGCCGGTTCGTTTGAGCGGGCAGGATTGTGAGCGGGGTACATTTTCTCAACGCCATTCAGTTCTGAATAATCAAAGTGATGCCAGCACCTATACGCCGCTGAACCATATTTCTGAAGGGCAGGGGCGCTATGAGGTTATAAATTCCATGCTCTCTGAAGAGGCTGTGCTCGGGTTTGAATATGGCTATTCGCTGGTTGAGCCAAACACGCTTACTCTTTGGGAGGGGCAGTTTGGGGATTTTGTCAACGGCGCGCAGGTGGTGATTGATCAGTTTATTTCTTCAGGAGAACAAAAATGGTTCCGCATGAGTGGTCTGGTTTGGTTGCTTCCTCATGGGTATGAGGGGCAGGGACCAGAACATTCCTCCGCCAGACTTGAGAGGTTTTTGCAGCTGTGTGCTGAAGATAATATGCAGGTGGCAAACTGCACGACACCGGCGAACTATTTCCATATTCTTCGCCGGCAGTTGCGACGGGAATTCAGAAAGCCGTTGATTTTGATGACGCCAAAATCACTGTTGCGCCATAAAAAAGCTGTTTCAGGACTTGATGAACTGGGTCTGGATTCGTGTTTTCATCGTCTGTTGTGGGATGATGCCGAAGCGCCTGGTGTACCCAAAACCTCTATCAAGCTGGCAGCGGATGAAAAAATCAGACGCGTGATTTTGTGTACCGGTAAGGTCTATTATGATCTGCTGGAGGACCGGGAAAAACGCGGGATAAATGATGTGTACCTGATGCGGTTGGAGCAACTTTATCCGTTCCCGGCAAAGGCGCTGCATGCGGAACTTTCCCGCTTCCCAAATGCTCAGATTTTCTGGTGTCAGGAAGAACCGAAAAACATGGGTGCCTGGGCTTTTATTCAGCCCTATGTTGAGTGGGTTCTGGCGCAGCTGGGCCGAAATGGCGAGCGTCCCAATTATGTGGGCCGCGCCTCCGCCGCATCAACGGCCACCGGCATGATGAGCAAACATTTATATGAATTGAACGCCTTTCTGGATGAGGCATTTGCGGAGTAATTTCGCACCCTGTTGGAAACAAAATTAAGGACCAAAATCATGTCCACTGAAATTAAAGTCCCCACACTTGGCGAAAGCGTGAGCGAGGCCACCATTGGCCAATGGTTCAAAAAAGTTGGTGATGCGGTAAGCGTTGATGAACCGCTGGTTGAGCTTGAAACTGATAAAGTGGCGGTGGAGGTTCCCTCGCCGGTTTCAGGGGTGTTGGAAAAAATTGTCGCCGCTGAAGGGGACAATGTAGAAGTGGATGCGCTGATTGCGATCGTTGCTGAGGGGGCAAGTGCTGCGGTTGCGCCAGCCAGGGAAGAAAAACCGGCAGCAGCAGCTGTTGCAGCACCCGCGCCAAAATCAACTTCATCAAGTGAGGTTCCTGCCAGCCCCGCAGCGCAAAAGCTGATGGCGGAACAAAATATCAGTGCTGATCAGGTCACTGGCTCGGGCAAACACGGGCAGGTGGTAAAAGAGGATGTGGTTGCAGTTGTGGCCAAATCTGAGACTGTAAGTACGCCGGCGACGCCACTTGCTGCGCCTGTTAAAAAGCCAGCTGTCAGCAGAGCGCCGACCCTTGAGGCTGATGCACCGCGCGAGGAGCGGGGGCGTATGACCCGTTTGCGCCAGACCATTGCCACACGGCTCAAAGATGCGCAAAACTCAGCGGCCATGCTGACCACATTTAATGAGGTGGATATGGGTCCGGTGATGGACCTGCGCAAAAGTTACAAGGAATTGTTTGAGAAAAAGCATGGGGTAAAACTGGGTTTTATGGGGTTTTTCTGCAAGGCAGTAACCCATGCGCTCAAGGATATCCCATCCGTCAATGCGGAAATTGACGGCACGGATATTATTTACAAAAATTATGCCCACTTAGGGGTTGCGGTTGGTACGGAAAAGGGTCTGGTCGTGCCTGTTGTGCGCGACGCGGATCAGATGTCGATTGCTGAAATCGAACAGGATATTGGCAGGCTTGGCCGGGCGGCGCGCGATGGAAAGCTCTCCATGGCAGATATGCAGGGGGGGAGTTTTACTCTCTCCAATGGCGGGGTTTATGGCTCGTTGATGTCCACACCAATTTTGAATGCACCTCAATCGGGCATATTGGGCATGCATAAAATTCAACAGCGCCCGGTGGCAATCGATGGACAAGTGGTAATTCGGCCCATGATGTACCTGGCCCTTTCCTACGATCACCGGATTGTTGATGGTAAGGAAGCGGTGACATTTCTGGTGCGGGTAAAAGAAAGCCTTGAGGATCCGCAGCGGCTGGTTTTGGATATTTAGAAAGCTGAAAACACTGAATTAGGATAATCTACCTATGTCGATTGAGTTTTTCATAACTGCTATGATTGTGGTGATTATTCCTGGAACCGGGGTGGTTTATACCATTGCCACCGGGCTGGCGCTGGCTGAGCGCTAGGGGCGAGGGAAGGTTTTTATGGAATTCCCATGGATTGAGTTCTTCACTATTGTTGGTGCCTTTGGCATTGGGGCGATTTCACCGGGCCCTGATTTTGCCATGGTGCTGCGCCAATCCATTGCCTATGGGCGCGGGGCGGCGATCTTTACCAGCGCCGGCATTGCTTTGGCTATCCTGGTGCATGGCACCTATACGCTTCTTGGGCTGGGTTTGATAATTTCGCAGTCAATTATTTTGTTTTCTGCATTAAAATATGTCGGGGCGGCCTATCTGATCTGGCTGGGATATAAGGCAATCAGTGCCCCCCCTCCCATAGCGCCCACTGATCTGGATCAGTTAAAGGATCAGGAAATGGGTGCAAGACAAGCCTTTGGCATCGGGTTTTTAACCAACTTGCTTAATCCGAAGGCCGCATTGTTTTTTCTTGCTTTGTTCAGCACGCTGGTAAGTGCTGAAACGGCGCTGATTTTTAAGGCGTCTTATTTCGTTGCCATGGCGGTGTTGCTGTTTATCTGGTTCGCACTGGTATCTTTATTTTTTACGACCCCTAAAGTGCGCAAGATTTTTTATCGCATGGGGGTCTGGTTTAACCGGGCGACGGGAGGGGCGCTGATTTTGCTGGCGTTAAAACTTGCAGTGGCACAAAAGGAATAGGCGTCAGGTTCACTGGCGCAATCAAGGGGCATTTAGATATGACAAATCAATTTGACGTAACAATTATTGGAACTGGCCCGGGGGGGTATGTGTGTGCAATTCGAGCGGCACAACTGGGCCTTAAGGTTGCTGTTGTTGAAAAATGGGCAACCCATGGGGGAACCTGTCTCAATATTGGCTGTATTCCTTCAAAAGCTTTGTTGCATGCCAGTGAAACGTTTGCTGAGGCGCATCATGGTTTTGGTGCCCTGGGTATAGATATTGATGGTCCCCGGTTGAATCTGCCCCAGATGATGACCCATAAGGATAAGGTGGTGGACGGCAATACAACCGGGATAGACTATCTTTTCAAGAAAAATAAAATCACGGTTTACCGGGGAATTGGCTCGATCGGTTCGGCCAATAATGTGCTTGTAACACCGGATAAAGGAGAGGCGCGCAGTATTGCCACCAAATCTATTATTATTGCCTCAGGCTCGGTTAGTGCGAATCTGCCGGGTATTGAAATTGATGAAAAACAGGTGGTGACGTCCACCGGCGCACTGACTTTGAGTGAGGTGCCAAAGCATATGATTGTTGTGGGTGCCGGGGTAATCGGGCTTGAACTTGGCTCGGTCTGGCAGCGGCTGGGGGCCAAAGTCACGGTGGTTGAATTTTTAGATGGTATTTTGCCGGGCATGGATACTGAAGTATCCAAGCAGTTTAAGCGTATGCTTTCTAAACAGGGCTTTGACTTCAAACTGGGCCATAAGGTTACGGGTATTGAAAAATCCGACAAGGGCCTCAAGGTGAGCATTGAACCCTCAAAGGGTGGTGATACCAACGTGTTGGAAGCGGATATTGCGCTTGTGGCCATTGGCCGGGTGCCTTTCACCTCGGGGCTGGGGCTGGAATTGGTCGGCATCGAGCTGGATGAGCGCGGACGGATTAAAACCGATGGGCATTATCAAACCAATATCAAAGGCATTTATGCTATTGGCGATGTGATTGAGGGACCAATGCTGGCGCATAAGGCCGAAGATGAAGGGGTTGCGATCGCTGAAATTCTTGCGGGTCAGGCGGGCCATGTGAATTATGATGTAATTCCGGGGGTGGTTTATACCTCCCCGGAGGTGGCCTCGGTGGGTAAGAGCGAAGATGAATTAAAAGCTGAGGGCGTCGACTATAAGGTGGGTAAGTTTCCGTTTTCAGCCAATGGGCGCGCCAAGGCAATGTTGGCACCGCAGGGTTTTGTAAAAATTCTGGCCGATGCCAAAACGGATCGGGTTCTTGGGGGGCATATTCTTGGCAAGGGTGCCGGGGAAATGATCCATGAAATAGCTGTGCTGATGGAATTTTCCGGGTCAGCGGAGGACCTTGCGCGGACCTGTCATGCTCATCCCACTATGTCTGAAGCTGTGCGTGAAGCGGCGATGGCGTGTGGGGATGGTGCCATACACATGTAGTGTTTGCTGCCTATTTGCAGATAATAAAAGGCCGGTTGCAGATTTCTGTAACCGGCCTTTTTGTATTTTGTTGTCACAAAACTACTGTTTGAAAGTAATCTGCCCTGCATCAAACAGAGCCTGACAATCGGCAGCATCCTTGCCCCGATCACCGGCAAATTGTGGTGCAGGAGCCATGCCCTCTCCAGTGAAGCGGGGGTCATCGCACTCATTGTCGTTGGCAAACAAAGAATCGTTGTTGCCAAAGTCGATGCTTCCCGCAGCGGGTGGACTTGCCTGTTCTGTTGGTTGGGGTGCGGCGCTTTGAGTGCTGGAAGGGTCGATCAGTTGCACCTTGCCGACATTGAATAAAGCTTCACAGTCAGCAGCATCGCGGCCCAGATCTTCAGCCAGAAGCGGGGGAGCGGTGCCTTCACCCTCAAAGCGTGGATCATCGCACTGGTTGTCGTTGGCCCACTGGCTTGTGTTGTCGCCAAAATCAATGCCGTTGTTTGAGGCGGGCATTGGGGTGGCGTTGTCTTGATCAATCAGGCGAATGTCTCCTGAGGCAAAAAGGCTTGAGCAATCTGTTGCATCGCGGCCCAGATCCTCATCCAGAAGAATGCCTGAGACCTTATCACCTTCAAAGCGTGGATCATCACATTCCCCATCATTAGCCCAGGTGCTGGTGTCGTCGCCAAAATCAATAGGAGCTTCAGAAACTGGCGCAGGGGCGGGAGCCAGTTGGATTGTGCCGTTTATGTAGTGGGTGCGGCAGTCGGTTGCATCGCGGCCCTCGTCTTCAACCAGAAGGATTTCGTCCATGCCTTCACCTTCAAAGCGAAGATCATCGCAGATTTGATTGTTGGCATAGTCAGAGGTGTCATCGCCAAAATCAATACCGTCAAGCATGTTAGCACTCGCGCCACCAATATAGGTTAGCTGACCACTTTGCAAAAGCATGCGGCAATCAGTGGCATCACGCTTGAGGTCTTCATCAAGAAGTATGTCCGCAGCACCGGGGCCTTCAAAGCGGGGGTCATCACATTCCCCGTCATTTGCCCATTCAGAGGTGTCATCGCCAAAATCAACATCAATTGCTTCTGTTGTTGGTGTGCCTTTGGGTTTGCTACCAGAATCAAGGGGTGCACCAAATTCAACCTGTCCGGCATTGAGCAATGCCTGACAATCGGCGGCATCGTGCCCTATGTCTTCATAGAGCAACTCATCTGCAGCACCGGGGCCAAAGAAGCGCGGATCGTCGCATTCTCCATCATTGGACCATTGGGAGGAATTGTCGCCAAAATTGATTGGTGTGGCGTTGGTATTTTCAGGGATCAGGTAAACCAGCGAAGTGCGGTATGCGGTGCGACAATCAGAAGCGTCGCGCCCAAGGTTTTCCTCCAGTGGTTCAGCAGCAGCACCGACACCGGCAAAGCGGGGGTCATCACATTCATTATCATTGGCCCATTCGGAACTGTCGTCACCAAAATCAATTGGCCCGTGATCAATGAGGAAAATCCGGCCCAGCTCAAAGCTGGCGCGGCAATCGGTGGCATCGCGCGAAATATTTTCGTTGTTCAGGTCGGCTGCCATGGATTTTCCGGCAAAGCGGGGGTCGTCGCATTCTTCGTCATTTGCCCATTGTGAACTATCGTCGCCAAAATCAATCAGCATATCTTTGGCAAGGGAAACCTGACCGACGCGGAATAGCGCTTTACAATCGTTGGCATCGCGCCCCTCGTCTTCAGCCAGCAGGATGGGGTCAGTGCCGGGTCCGGCAAAGCGGGGATCATCGCAAATGTCGTTATTGGCGTATTCCGATGTGTTGTTGCCAAAATCAAAGCCGTTTGCGTGGAAGCCGCGCAGGCTTGAAGTGTCTGATTTTAACTCAATCTGACCCGCATTAAACAGGGTTTGGCAGTCGGTGGCATCGCGCCTGAGGTCTTCATCGACAAGCACGTTAGCTACGCCGGGGCCTTCAAAGCGGGGGTCGTCACATTCCCCGTCATTGGACCATTGTGAACTGTCGTCGCCCCAATCAATATTTGCCCCTGATGTGCCGGATTCTAAAACAGCGCCGTCCGCAGAGGTCATGGTTGCAAAACCGCCGATAAATTCCACGGCACCTGAATTGAGCAGTGCGCGGCAGTCCGAGGCATCATGTCCAATATTGGCAGGTTCCAGCTTTGAGGCTGCGCCCTCACCACGGAAACGGGGATCATCGCATTCCCCGTCATTGGGCCAGCGAGACTCATCATCGCCAAAATCCAAATTTTGGGCGGTAATCAAAGAGATTTTGTTTTGTTCAAACAGGGTCCGGCAATCCTCAGCATCACGGCCCAGATCAGCGGCAACCAACTGGGTTGCCATGCCCTCGCCAATAAAGCGGGGATCGTCGCATTCCCCGTCATTTGTCCAGTTTCCTGAATTGTCCCCGAAATTAATTTGTGAGGATTGCTGGGTGGAGGAGCCGGAACCGGAGAGATAGATTTTACCGGCCTGATAAAGGGTGCGGCAATCTGTTGCGTCACGGCCCAAATCAGAATCAAGCAGAATGCCTGAAACGCCTTCGCCGGCAAATCTTGGATCATCACATTCATTGTCGTTTGCCCATTGGGAACTGTCATCCCCAAAATCGATATCATTGCTTTGGCTGGTCTGAGTGTAATTTGTGGAGAGGGTGATTGAGCCATCTTTGTAAAGGGCCAGGCAGTCTACCGCATCGCGGCCATTATCCGCTTCCACCAGTTGGGCAGCCATGCCTGTTCCCACAAAACGGGGGTCATCACATTCCCCGTCGGATTTCCACTCACTGGTATTATCGCCAAACAGGATTCCATCATATTCGATAATTTGTGAGTTGATGTCGTCGCCAAGATAGTCAATTTCGCCAGCTAAAAACAGGGTGCGGCAATCATTTGCGTCCCGGTTCATGTCTTCATCAAGAAGCATTTCATCAACACCCTTGCCGCCAAAGCGGGGATCATCGCAGATGTTGTTATTAGCCCAATCGCTTGTGTTGTCACCAAAATCAATGGTGTCAATTATATCGGCGGGAGCAGGTTTTAAGGTTACCTCGCCTGCCTGATAAAGGGAAAGGCAATCGCTGGCATCGCTCATGATGTCGGCATCTTCCATATCAACCGCGGTTGCAGGGCCAATAAATCTTGGGTCATCACACTCGTTGTCATTTGACCATTGGGAACTGTCATTTCCAAAATCAATACCGTCAAAAATAATGGCTTTCTGGGTTTGCTGAGGTGTTTCAGATTGTCCCTTTTCACCTTTGGCCTGTGCGTAAACGGGCGTTAGTGAAAGCGCCAGAATTGAAGCGAAGGAGGCGCTTAGAAGCAATATTTTTTTTGAAAAATTATTCTGTTTCAAGGCAATGATCCCTTTTCAAAATGAAAAATGTTTATGCTTTTGTTGAAATATCTCAAAGCATATCCCATGAGCTGAACGGTATTTGTCTAATGTGATTGTATTATGACATAAATGTTATGTTGTTCTAGGGCGAATTGGTAAACATGATATTTCCCTGTCGGGCCCTCTAAAGATCAGGGTAAACAGGATATTAACTTTGAGCTTTGAAACGGGTAAACGCCATTATACCGAGTAAAACCATTGTGGCGCCAAGGGCATGGTAAATTGAAAAAGCCTCCCCCAGAATAGTGATAGCCAGGACAATGGTAACGATGGGGGAAATATTACTAACAACCGCCGTGGGACCGGGGCCAATCATACCAATGCTGGTGGCAATCATATAGGCTGGAAAAACGGTTGATACCGTGCCAATAGCCAACATGAGGATAAAGGCAAACTCGCTCACCATTAAATCTGAAAGCTGATGGGTAAAGGAAAACTGGGTCATGATAATAATACCGGCAGCGGACATGGCGATGGAGGTGAAAAGGCGTGCGCCCATCTCGTCAATCAGGGGTTTGGCTAAAATCTGATAAATGGCATAGGCAAATGCGGCACCAAGTACCAGCACTGATCCGGTAATAACATTGGCCCCGTCAAGGGCCAGATCCTGCCAGAAAATCACGGCCAGCCCGATATAGGAAAACAGGAGTGCGGCGATGGTTTTGAGGCCCAGTGCGCTTTTGTTTATTGCGGCGCTGATCAGAACAACAAATATTGGTGATGTCATTAATATCAGCCGGTCAAGCTGGGCGGTAATGAATTCCAGCCCGGCAAAATCCAGATAAGAGGCGAGATAGTACCCGATGGATCCCACGCCTGCAGCTTTAAGGGCGGCTACGGGGGAAATTTGAAAATTTGGGTCCTTGCGCTTTCTGTCAGTAAAACCCAGCCATCCCACAATGGCAAAAATAGGCACGGCGATGATCATGCGCCATGTCAGGGTGGTGACAACGCCGACCCCCTCAATCAGTGCGAGTTTAATAACAATACCCTTGGTGGCAAAAAACGCCGCACCCAATGCGCCAATAGCGTAGCCGAGCACAACGTTTGTGCTTTTTGGTTGTTTGCGTGTCTGGGAGGTAACAGGATCAAGTTCCAAAAAACCTCCCCAATCATAATTAAAGGCATTGACTGTAGCAAATTTACCAGATGCTGCCATTCGGTTTTAATAAAGCGACTTCATTCGGGGCGCGTTCTTTGTGCCGCTTAGCGCCAGTCAATTGCTCCGGCATTATAAAGGGCACTACAATCATTGGCGTCTGCGCCCATATCTTCATCAAGCAAAGTATCGGCCATTCCACGACCATAAAAGCGGGGGTCGTCACATTCCCCGTCATTGGCCCAGCGACTGGAATTATCGCCAAACCGGGAGCTAGTGGTTTTTGTGCCACCAGAACCACGCAAAACAATCATGCCTTTTTGGTATAAAGATCTGCAATCGGACGCATCAGCAAATGCATCCTCACTCAAAAGAGTAGCGGCCATGCCTTGCCCAACAAAGCGGGGGTCATCACATTCCCCATCGAAGGCCCATTCGCTGGTGTTGTTGCCAAAATTTACTGCCAGAGCGGGGGTGATGCTAAACGGGGCGATTATGGCCAGTGCCAATGCAAATTTGCCCAGATTACTTTTCAATACTATTTTTTTAAATGCCACGGGGTGCTCCAATGCTGTTTAGTATGGTTTCAATATTTGAGACTTGAACAA
>JAJRRJ010000031.1 GCA_024279575.1 Alphaproteobacteria bacterium
CCGAGGTTGCCCTCTGTGTCATCCCTATTCGGTTTTGCTCCCGGTGGGGTTTACCTTGCCGGCCCTGTTGCCAGGTCCGCGGTGCGCTCTTACCGCACCCTTTCACCTTTTCCAAACTGGCCAAAGCCAGTCAGGTAGTTTGCTTTCTGTGGCACTTTCCCTGGGGTCGCCCCCGCCGGGCGTTACCCGGCACCGTGTTTTTGTGGAGCCCGGACTTTCCTCCCCTGCAAAATATGGAAAATCATAAATGCAGGAGCGACCACCCGGTCAACTGACCAAATAATTATAAATATGTTTTCACCTAAAACCAACACATTTCGAAAAAGGATTTTGCATTAAAAAACATACTGAAATTTCAGGTTTAATTTGACAGTTCCTACAAACTGCGCACCTTTGAAATCTGATCATAGGCACTGTTAATCGCAGCAATTCGCTCAGTACCCATATCCGCCATTTCCTGGGGAACGCCATTAGCCATTAGCCGGTCCGGGTGATGTTTAAGCACCAATTCGCGATAGGCCACCTTTAATTCCTCTTTGGAGGCGTCCGGCAAAACCCCCAGAATGAGATAGGGGTCGCTGCCACTGCTTTCCATCATAAACTGAGCGGCTATCTGCTCAAACTTTACGGCATCAAATCCAAAAATATCGCTGACATCTTTAAGATATTCCAGTTCACCCTCGTGAATCATACCATCAGCCGCCGCAATATTAAAAAGGCCTTCAAGCACACAAACCAGTGTTTCAGGATTATCTGAAAACAGACGTTTCACTTTGTGCGCATAGGAACGGAACCCGGCAACGTCTTCCTGTGCCAGATTGAAAAACCATTCAATCTGCGCAACGTCCTCCTCAGGAACCTTCACAAAATTACGAAAAGCCTTCACTTCAGAAACGCTCACCACCCCATCGGCGACAGCCATTTTTGCGGACAATGCCACCAGCGAAAGAGTAAACGCAGCATCGCGCCCCCCCGGCAGCCACGTATCAGGATCAAGCACATTGGCCAGTGATCCCAACATTCCCCCTATTCGTTGCCAAACCGACATTCACGTCCCAACAATATCGCTTGAAAAAAGCCTCTGCAATACAACTAGCAATGCCAGCCTGATATTCAAGGGCAAAACATGTTAATTGTCCGTAACCACCAGGAACATCCCATTTGGCAAACGCCGAAGTGTACGCGCATCGCTAACCCGTTGCCCACTTTGGATTTCAACAAAACTCATTTCTCCCATTACACTATTTATCCGGTCCAGGCGTCTTGGCCAGCTCCCCTGCACATTTACATGGACCAACCGGTCAGCCGAAACATCCCGTGCCTCCCGCATAATTCCTACCCCCGCCGGGCGCACTGCCAAAACGGGCCTTGAAGAGGCTGGCGCTGGTATCGGTGCAACTAATTGAGGATCAATATAAGTCACCACCACCTGAACGGGCACGGGTGTAAAGCCCAGACGAAGCAAATCAGCGGCTGACACAGACTCCTTCCTGTTTTCTATCCCAAGGCTCTGCACACGCGGCAAGGGTGCAACAATATCCATAAATACAGGCTCGATACCCTCCTTAGCCAAAACATCGGGCACCGTTGAACCGACTTTAATGCTTCCCGCTGTGATAACGTCAGGGGCCAAAATCTCATCCGGTTTCACCTCTTGCCTTGCCAGAACCACAGCAGTTGGAGTTACCTCTTTCAGCGCCAGCAAACTCACCAGATATTGGGCATATGCAACACGCAACACCGCCTGATCAATCATCTCCTTTTCAGTTAACTGAACCGGAGATATCACAGCAGGCAACATATCAGAGCCGGGGATTTCGGACAAATCCAGCCCCGAGATATATGCAAATTGTTTTTCCGCCTTTTCAAGATTTCGAAAAACCTGGTCGGGGAAATTTTGAATGCCCGTTTGACCAGAAAAAAACTCAAGTCGAGGTCCCACCATTCGAATGGACGAAGAGCTGGAAGAAGTGTTTTCCTCCAACACCAAGCTACGTGAAATACCGACATCGGATAAGCTGAAAACGAATAAAAAAGCAACAGCAATTGCTAGGGGAGCGGACGCTCCGGTCACACGAGTCCACATGCACCAAATTCCTTTTATGGTGCCCCCGCCCGCGAAGTAAAAAGAGGTGAAAAGTGGCTGATTTATGGTTAAACAAGCCTAAAGAGCAAAAAAATGCAAAGTGAGGCTTCAAGGCATGACTTTTATGAGCGTTGCCCCAGAACCCTAGCAAGGGTCAGGGCCTGCGCCGCATCATTCATGGTAAAGAAATGAAACCGTTTCACCCCGCCATCCATAAGTTCAGTTACCTGCTCGCCTGCCAGTGACGCGGCAACCAGCGCATGGGTGCTCGCATCATTTTCCAACCCCTCAAAGCGCTCAGCCATCCATTGTGGAACCTTGGCTCCACAATTTTTGGCGAACATACTGATGCGCGAAAAATTGTGAATTGGTTGAATGCCCGGAACAATTGGCATGTTTATGCCTGCTTTTTCCGCCCTTTCAAGTAGATCCCAATAATCACGATTATCAAAAAACATCTGCGTTATTGCACGCGCTGCACCCGCATCATATTTTCGTTTCAAATTATCAATTTCTGCGGTCCAGTCTTTACTTTCAGGATGGCGTTCCGGGTAGGCGGCAACAGAAATATCAAAATCTGCAATCCCCCTGATACCTTCAACCAATTGCGTTGCATTGGCATATCCATCCGGGTGAGGCACAAATTTTGCACCTACCCCCTCTTCAGGGTCCCCCCGAATTGCCACAATTCTACGCACACCGGCATCGTAAAACCCCCGCACCACATCATCCACTTCCCCCCGGCTTGCCCCCACACAGGTCAAATGCGCAGCCGCACTTATGCCCGTTTCATGGGTAATACGCGAAACCATGCGCAACGTGCGCTCGCGCGTAGACCCTCCGGCTCCATAGGTGACCGATACAAACCGGGGATTGAGTGGAACCAGCTTTTCCAACGACGCCCAAAAACGCGCCTCAGACACCTCTGTCTTGGGTGGAAAGAACTCAAACGACAGTTCAATTTCAGGTTTTTTCTCACGAGATAGTCGACTTGCCCGATTTGCCACAACTTTATTGTTCACGAAATTTTGCCTTCTTGGGTTTTTGTAAATAACCACAAACACACAACCAGACCATCCGCCTGATTTTCATTTGCATAACTCTCAAACTTTTCAAGGTGCAACCCTGCAGCCGTCGCCCATGCAGCCATATTTTTTTCAGAAAGGCCCAACCGTTGATGCGCATTATGCTCCCGCAAAAATTCCAGATCATGGGGTGCAAAATCCACAACCAATATCCGGCCACCGGTTACCAATTGCCGCTGTGCTTCAATAAGTATTCGCCCCGGATCGGAAAAATAGTGCAAGACCTGATGCAATATCAGCAAATTCGCTTCGGGTTCCGCCACCTCAACTCCCGATATGTCACCCAGTTTAATTTGAGCGTGAGAAATCTTGGCCGCGCTCATTTTAGCGCGCGCCACTGCGATCATTTCCGGGCTTGAATCTATGCCGACACCAAAAGAGTAAATATCTTTGAGGAGCTCAAGCATGCGCCCCGTTCCAGTACCAAAATCCAGTAATCGGTTAACTTTTTGCGTACCGAGCATGCGTAAAATTGCAGTCTCCACAGCAGATTCAGCCACATGCAGTTTTCGTAAATCATCCCAACTTTGCGCAACTTTAGCAAAATAGGCATCGGCCTGTTTCTGGTTCGCATCTAGAATTTTTGCCAACGCAGAACGATCCGCAGCAATTACTTCATCCCGGTCTTCAAGCTGCCCCAGAAAACTATGCAACAGCTTTCCGGTTTCCCCCGCATCCACAAGCCGGTAAAACACCCAGGCACCTTCAGCGTTTCGGGTTACAAGCCCCGCTTCACTCAGCAGTTTCAGATGCCTTGATACACGAGGCTGGCTTTGATCCAAAATGTCTGTAAGATCCTTTACAGACAACTCCCCTGCGGCCAGCAACGCCAAAAGCCGCAGGCGGGTCACCTCGCCAGCGGCTTTCAGGATTTTTATTAGATTTCCAAACTCAGCCACTCGGCCCTCCGATCACATAAAGAAATCTTTATATGATTAAGAGTGGGTTGGTCCAGCAAATATTTTCAAAAGCGATTTTTGTAACACAAAAACAGCTTAACCCACCAGTGCCATCTCTTCAGAGCGTGGCTCACCTTTGCCTTTAGCCTCGTTACGGCACCAAACATCCAGAATATTTGCTGCATCCACCTCTGACAAACCTTCAAAACGCACTTTAGATTCCTTGATTTCATCCACTGTCGGAAATTCGCGCCAGGGCAATATCATCATCCCCTGTTCAAATACATCCGGGGAAAGGCCAAGTGTTTTAGCACCAACAATCAACGCACGATAATCCTGCTTTGCCAACCATTTGACAAAAACTGCCGGCTTAAGGTTAAGCATACAAGCCATCGCAGCCCCAAAATGGTGGCCGTAGCCAAACCGGGAAAACCGGACCAGAGACTGGGGGTTCAGCTGTTTGCGATCCCCCAGCGCCTTCACCTGGTTCCAGGCAATGCGCCAATTTGCGCCGCTGAAGCCGGCACGATTTTGAATGCGATTAAAAACAACAGCATTCACCTGCTCAATCGTCTTTTCATCAGATTGCAAACCCGCATCAGTAAGTTTTTCCACTACGGTTTCACTGGCTTCATCAATTTTGGCTTGCAATTTTTCCCAATTCAAGCCGCTTCTGCCTCGCAAATTTTGCGCGATATCACAATCTTGTGCAGCTTTTTCCACCAGTTTGGCAAGCGTTTCATCACCCAATTGCGCATTCTGGTTAGCGACCAGTCTGGTGACAGATTTTGCCCCCCCATGCACAACAATTGCATCTCCAACCCGCTCAGCAACCGTTGATCGCCCTGCAATTATCTCCCGGTGCGCCTCAGATTTTGCACCCACAATCTCAATGAGATCGTCGTCCGACAATACGCTGGAAAATTCCAAAAGCGGTTGTGCCACCTCAATGGCGTCATTGGCCAGCTTAACAACCACGGTGCCCGGCGCACGCTCAAGAGTCGAAAGTACCTTCGCCACTTCAGAACGCCCCTCAACCTCCACAAGTTCAGCCAGTTGACACAATACCTCGTCATACTGCTCCACCTGATCATCATCGCATTTCATGCAGACATACGACAACAGTCTGGCAACATTTCTAAACAATTGTTCCCGCTCCGCAGCGTCTCCATTTCCTTCCAACGCACGAAAAGTTCCGAACGCCTTAACGTCCTGTGTTGTGTCTTGCATGTGATCCTCCGAGCATTTGCAAAAAAGATAGTCGTCAATTCTGGAGGACAAACTGCCATAGTTTTACCCACGGCCCTTAAAAGTCGCAGCGCAATATTTAATAAAATTGTATCAAATATCGGCGTGACAAAATTGAACTGCTGCTCATCAGCACAAAAAGAGTTATCCAGGATAAATGCATTGCTCCCAAATGCGCGCTGTTACGATTTCTCCCGGTTTAATCACGCCTGGAACCTCCACCCACCCCACAAGGCCGCGACGATATTTTGCAGTTTTGGGAAACGCAACCACCAGATCCTCACGATTTTCAAACTGATCGGCCAAAGCCCTGCCCGCAATTTTACACGGGCCCCGGTCCCCATCCACCCGCACCGTTACCCCGCCCTCAAACATCAACAAAGTTCGTGGCGGTAATTGTGAAAAATTGGCAATACCGGAAAACAAAATGTTCCCCCCAATCCATTCCGGCTCAAGACGCTCGATTTTAAGGTCCTGCGCAACAGCGCCCATCTCCTCTCCCGAAAGCATGGATAACTGTTGTTCATTGCGCATTTGGGTACCTTTTTTATACCACGGTTCGCGTGAGTTGCTGAGGCGCGCAAGACCGGAGTGCCGGTCCCCGGGAATCCCCTCAAATGTCAAAGTAAGCGCTTCGACGGCCTGCGTTTCAAAGCCCTTGCCCAACGCACTATATATACCCTCCACACGCCCGATACGCTTTTGCGCCGGTATAATATTCAAATCATTTGCATCCATTATATTTTCTCCAGACGATGTTCGTGACTGCGAAGCGAGTTAAAACTATATATGCCGATTGAGACCCATATGAGACAAAAACTGATCAGTTGCGTCCCGTTAAGGGGCTCATTAAACAGCCAGACCGCCGTTAAAAAATGTGCAGTTGGCGCGATATATTGAAACATTCCAAGCGTTGTCAGACGCAAATTTCGCGCCGCAGTCGCAAACAACAATAAGGCACCCGCGGTCGCCGGACCCGTAAGAACCAGATAGGTCATCAGTTTTGGGTCCACATGTACCCCGGCGCCCGATGTAAAAAAGGTATACCCCAGATATCCCAATGCAAACGGCAGCATCAGCAAAGTTTCAATAAACAATCCTGGTGCCGACCCGACCGAAACAATTTTTCGCAAATATCCATAAAGGCCAAACAACAGGGCTAAGGATAGTGAAATCAACGGCAGCTCCCCAAGCCCGAGTGTTTGAACACCCATCGCAACAACGGCAATAAAGATGGCCACCCACTGCCATTTATTTTGTTTTTCACCTAAGAAAACCATTCCCAGCAACACGTTGACCAATGGATTTATGAAATATCCAAGGGAAACCTCCAGCACGCGCTCCGCTTCAATTGCCCAAATAAACACCAGCCAGTTAACCGCCAAAAGTGTCGCTGACAAAAATATAATAAGTACAGCTTTTTTATCCCTGAGCGCAGTGGATACTTCCCCCATCCGTCCCTGCCATTTAAGAATAGCACCGACAAACATCAGCGACCAGACAACCCGATGTGCCACAATCAAAACCGGGTTGACCCCATCAAGCAGGCGAAACATCAGGGGGAAAGCCCCCCAGATTCCGTATGCACCAAGGGCGGCAAACACCCCTTTCTTCAGAGATTCAGCCGAAGAACCCTTTATTGAGTTCTTTGGCTGAGCCAGGGTATTTTTATCGATTTCCACAAGTATGGCTCCAGGCAGGGCGATACGCCTCAAAAAACAAGGCTACCCGGTCTTAGCCAATTCAGCCAACCAGTTTTCCTGATACCATGTTCACAAATATTGATGGCTATTGAGGGACAATACCAGGGCAGTTCTGATAACGAGAACTAAAACAGGTTTGCGCCATTTCTTTGGCCTGAACAACTTCTGGCTCAGACATTTGCCTGGTCACAATTTCCAAATTCTGGCCAGCGCGCTGATGCCCATTATGATCCGCGATAGTCCACCACATATGCGCTTTGAGATTGTCGGTTTCGGTAACTTCGCCTTTTGCATAAATCAAACCCAACTCAAACTGAGCCGTAGGATTTCCACCCTGTGCAGCAGTCTTGAAAAACTGCATTGCCATCGCTCCATTTGGCGCAATACCGGCTAATCCTTGCTGATAAAATGTTGCCATCGCCACATTAGAACCTGCGTGCCCGTTTTCCGCTGCCTTGCGGTACCATGCAACGGCTGCTTCAGCGTTTTGATCAACCCCAAGTCCCTGGGCATACATTCCTGCCAGACTTGCTTGTGCATCCGGATAACCCTGCTCAGCTGAAAGTTCAAATAAGCGCACAGCTTCAACCGGGTTCGCTTCAGTTCCGCGCCCATCCCGATACATTATACCGGCATTGCTTTGCGCCCGCGCATGCCCTTGTTCTGCAGCAAGCAAAAGCCATTTCAGAGCATCCGCGTCGCTTCGTTCAATACCTGTACCGGTCGCCAAAGCCACACCAAGGTTAAATTGACCCATGGAATTTCCTTGCTCTGCAGCAAGTTTTTGCAAACGCACCGCTTCCATCGGGTCCTTCTCTACCCCAAGCCCATTTGCATAAAAACTTCCCAGATTGGCCTGCGCTCCCGCATGGCCCTGAACAGCAGCGGCTTTATAATAATTGAAGGCTTTGGCATAATCCTGTGCCACACCAAGCCCACGTTCAAGCAACACACCAACATTGTACTGGGCCTGCGCATTCCCCTCAACTCCCAACGGCTTCCAAATCTGCCCGGCGCGTTGATAATCACCCGCATTATAGGCCGCTACACCATCTGCCATTGTTTGCGCAAAAACCATGTTCGAAAACATCAAAAATACGGCCAGAGCCGCTGGCCGGACAATTTTAAACATCAAAAATTCCCTCTAACAATTCCTAAAAAATATCCCTCCTACACAAAAAAAAACCTAAACGCAAATTGTACAGCTCCACAATCTAAACGCTCTTCAACTCAGAAACTCGCTTGTATATACAATTGAGCACCCCCATATTCAGGCTGGTTACAGTGCATTTGTAGGTGGCCCTTGCCACTATTGAACCGGAAAGGAAATACGGTCATGAAACCTGTAATAACCTGGATATGGATTGCTGATGGCGCCCGCGCCCGCGTCCTTGAACACAAGGGGCCCGGCTCAGGCTTAATCGCGATCAGGAATATGGAATTTTCATCGGAAAAGCTCACTGCTTCTGACATTATGGCAGACAAACCCGGGCGGGCATTTGCCAGCACCGG
>JAJRRJ010000032.1 GCA_024279575.1 Alphaproteobacteria bacterium
AAATGCCGACATTTACCCGGCCTGACCTTTTGTTTTTCCATGGCGCTTCGGGCACAAAACTTTCCACCACACCTCAAATTGCCCGGTTTTCCCTTGGGATAGCCGCCAAAGACGTTGGAAAAGCTGCCGGTGCATTTGGTGCATCCATTCCCAAAAACATTGGAGAAATGATTCAGGCCGGGCAAAGTTTTGCTTTGTGTCTTGGCCCGGACGAATACCAGCTGATGGTGCCAATGGCGCTGGCCAACCCGCTGATGAAAAATTTTAGCCATTTGCGTGCCACCACACCCCATTCGCTGGTGGACATTTCGTATTCTCAGGTTGGGATTGAAGTTTGTGGCCCCCTTGCCACCACGATCATTAGTGCGGGGTGTCCGCTGGATTTGTCTGTTCTGCCGGTGGGCGGGTGCGCTCGCTCCATATTGGATAAGGTACAGGTGATTGTGATTAAAACCGGTGAGCAGAACTATCAGCTCCAGATCATGCGTTCTTTTGCGCCCTTTGCCGGGAAATTACTGGCAAAAGCTGCCATTCAATATGAGGCTGAACTGGCTTTGAACAGCGGCGAGGAATAAAGCCGCCCATGGCGCCATATTCCCTGCCTGAATTGATTTCGCAAAATACCAACAATTTTTTCGTTTGGTACCACCACTTTACCTAAAATAGTCCAACGGTCTCACCATCTTCCCCAATGCCAATTTTTTCCGCCGCCGGGTGCCGTGGCAGTCCGGGCATAGTCATAATGTCTCCGCATACCAGCACAATAAACCCGGCCCCCGCAGCCAGGTGCACCTCACGAACGGGAACAATGTGTCGGGTGGGAGCGCCCTTCACATCCGGGTCGGTGGAAAAGCTGTAGGGTGTTTTGGCCATACAAACCGGCAGGTGACCAAATCCCTGCTCCTGTAAAGTCTGGATTTGCGCCAGTACTTTTTTATCCCCGGAAAGGTCTTTAGCGCCATACATCGTGCGTGCAACGTGGCGGGCCTTTTCCCAAATCCCCCAATCATCCTGATAAAGAGGCGTAAATTTGGCCTGCCCGCTGTCCGCCAGCTCCAATACATGTTTAGCCAAAGAAACCGCTCCCGCCCCGCCATTTTCCCAGTGGGTGCAGATATGGGCAACGCTTTTAAGTGTTTTGCAATACTCGATAACCGCTTGTATTTCCATATCGGTGTCGCTGGAATAACGGTTGATGGCAATGGTGACCGGCAGGCCAAATTTTTTCATATTGGCGATATGGCGACCAAGGTTTTTCATGCCGTCGCTCAAGGCTTGCATATTGGTGTCACCAAGGGAATTTTTGTCTGCCCCCCCTTGAAACTTCAGCGCCTTGATTGTGGCAACGATTACCACCACACTAGGGTCCAGTTTTCCAATACGGCACTTGATATCAAGAAATTTTTCAGCCCCCAGATCCGCACCAAAGCCCGCTTCAGTGACAACATAATCCGCCAGTTTAAGCGCAGATTTTGTTGCAATCAGTGAATTGCAGCCATGGGCGATATTCGCAAATGGACCACCATGGATAAAGGCGGGGGTGTGTTCAAGCGTTTGTACCAGATTGGGTTTTATGGCATCGCGCAGCAAAACGCTCATCGCCCCGGCAGCCCCGATTTGTTTTGCCGTTACGTTTTGCCGGTCTCGATTTTGGCCAATAACAATGTTTTGAATACGCCTTTCCAGATCACTCAGATCGCTGGACAGGCACAGAATGGCCATGATTTCCGAGGCAACGGTTATGTCAAATCCGGTTTGACGCAGAAAACCGTTTGCGACACCTCCAAGGGAAGTCACAATGTCCCGCAATGCGCGATCATTCATATCCACAACACGTTTCCATGACACCCGGCGCGTATCAATATCCAGCGCATTACCCCAGTAAATGTGGTTGTCAATCATTGCCGAGAGCAGGTTGTGAGCGGCGCTGATTGCGTGGAAATCCCCGGTAAAATGCAGATTGATTTCCTCCATGGGAATGACCTGGGCAAAACCGCCACCCGCTGCCCCCCCTTTCATGCCAAAGCAGGGGCCAAGTGAGGGCTCGCGCAGACAAATGGCGGCCTTCTTCCCAAGTGAACTCAATGCGTCCCCAAGGCCAACCGAGGTGGTGGTTTTTCCTTCTCCCGCCGGGGTTGGGCTGATCGCGGTGACAAGAATGAGTTTTCCATCGGGCCGATCTGACAGGGAGGCGACAAAGTCAGCACTAAGCTTGGCTGTAGTGCGTCCGTAAGGTTCAAGGCCTGTGTCCTCAATTCCAAGTTTGGCCGCGATTTCTGAAATGGGCATTGGGTGAGCACTTCGGGCGATTTCAATATCAGTTTTCAATAATTCATTCCCTGGCTGATTGCACACACCAGATTAGTCTTAAGTTGTAAAATTCCAAATTGTTTCACATCAAACGTCAGGTTTTATTTAGCTTATCCACTGGAACGTCCCTTGAATACGTCCTGGCCTTTGGAAGGGGTAATTTGCCGATGCAGATTTTTGCTCAAACAGCCTGTGGCAACTGTATCAAAGAAAGGATATAATTGCGCTTAAAGAAGAGTAAGGAGAGAATCAAAATGACAACGCGTGCGGCAGTTGCTTTTGAGGCTGGCAAGCCACTTGAGATTGTTGAGTTGGACCTTGAGGGGCCCAAGGCTGGCGAAGTACTGGTGGAAATGAAAGCCACTGGCATTTGCCACACCGATGCTTTCACTTTATCGGGTGATGATCCCGAAGGCATGTTTCCGGTGGTGCTGGGCCATGAGGGCGCTGGAATTGTGCTTGAAGTTGGTGCCGGGGTGAGCTCTGTTGCGCCGGGCGATCATGTGATCCCGCTCTATACGCCTGAATGTCGTCAGTGCGATTATTGCCTCAATCCCAAAACCAACCTTTGTCAGTCTATTCGCGCCACGCAGGGTCAGGGTCTGATGCCCGATGGTACCTCGCGCCTCTCCTACAAGGGCCAGCCGGTACTCCACTATATGGGCTGTTCCACATTTTCCAATTATGCTGTTTTACCTGAAATTGCATTGGCCAAAGTGCGCAAGGACGCTCCGTTTGAGCAAATATGCTATATCGGGTGCGGGGTAACAACAGGAGTGGGGGCAGTTGCGTTCGACGCAAAAGTGGAGCCCGGTTCCAATGTTGTGGTCTTTGGCCTTGGTGGCATCGGGCTGAATGTTATTCAGGGTGCAAAAATGGTTGGAGCTGACAAAATTGTCGGTGTGGACCTGAACCCGGCACGAAAAGAAATCGCAACACAGTTCGGCATGACGCACTTTGTCAATCCAAAGGAAATTAATGGTGACCTGGTTAACCATCTCGTGGAATTAACCGGCGGTGGCGCAGACTATAGTTTTGAATGTATCGGCAATGTTAATACCATGCGCCAGGCGCTGGAATGCTGCCATAAGGGATGGGGAGAAAGCGTTATCATCGGGGTTGCTGGTGCGGGCCAGGAAATTTCCACCCGCCCGTTCCAGCTGGTGACCGGTCGGGTTTGGCGGGGCACCGCTTTTGGCGGCGCACGCGGTCGGACAGACGTTCCCAAAATTGTCGACTGGTACATGGATGGCAAAATTAATATTGATGATCTGATCACCCACACAATGCCTTTGGAGGATATCAACAAGGCGTTTGACCTGATGCATGCGGGCAAATCCATCCGCTCGGTTGTTGTGTTTTAAGGTATGAAAAATGAGTGCGATTAAAGTAATTTCCGAGCAAAAATGCTTTGGCGGAACACAAGGGTTTTATACTCACAAATCAAAGGCTTGTAACGGCACCATGCGTTTTGGAGTCTTTGTGCCCCCCCAGGCAAAGGATGGGCCGGTGCCCGTTTTGACATGGTTGGCTGGACTGACCTGTACCGAAGAAACCTTTGTCATTAAGGCGGGTGCCCAACGGGTCGCAGCGGAACTGGGGCTGATACTGGTGACGCCCGATACATCTGCGCGCGCCCAGAATATTGCGGGGGAAAACGACGACTGGGATTTTGGCACTGGGGCAGGTTTTTATCTGGATGCGACAGAAGAACCCTGGTGCCAAGCATACAATATGCAGACCTATGTTACAAAAGATCTGCAACAGGTGGTTGGAGAAAATTTTTCTGCCGACCTGTCACGTCAGGGAATTTTTGGCCATTCCATGGGCGGGCACGGCGCGTTGACCCTGCATCTGAAATATCCGGAACTGTATAAATCCATATCCGCATTTGCCCCCATATGCGCGCCCATCTCCTGCCCGTGGGGCAAGAAGGCATTTTCAAATTACCTGGGTGCCGACCAGTCGGATTGGGTAGCATATGACGCCAGTGAATTAATTCGACAATGTTCAAGCAACGCTACTATTCTGGTCGATCAGGGGTTGGCCGATCAGTTTTTGGAGGAACAATTGCTCCCGCAAAATCTGGAAGCTGCTGCTGAGGTCTCCGGGCAAAAACTGATATTGCGGTCTCAAGAGGGCTATGACCATTCTTACTATTTCATCCAGACTTTTATCGAGGATCATTTGCGCCACCACGCGGCGGCGCTGCTCTAAGGGTATAAGACAGGGTACGGTTTCTCGGGTATAAATCCTGATAATTCATACCTGAGGAATATCAAAACGCTTAATAAATCGCTCGCAATAGGCCACCAGATTAGCGTGAGATTTTACGGACCCTTCGGGCAAGCGCGCAATTTTTGGTACCAGATTGTTGATTAGCGCGGCAAAAATAACTGCATCGATGGAACCGGGTTTGTCGCCAAAGAAAAAATCCTTGTTACCAAGATAATCAGAAATTGCCTTGATATCTGTCGCGCCAAAGGTGTGGATTTCATCCGGAGTATGCCTTCCCATACCCTGTCCCTGCAACGAGACAAGCACCTGTTTTTGTACCATATTGAATACAAAACTTCGCATCAGGGCCGGCAGGGATCCGAAAAACTCAGATTTTGTAAAATCGGCATTTTCGACCCAGCGCACATAGACCCCCACCCAGTATAAATGATCTTCGCACAGACACCGAAAACTTTGGGCAATGGCCAATTGTTCCAGGCTCATCCAGCTGTCAAAATCAACTCCCTTTTCACTCTCCAGATAGGCCTGAATATGGGTTGAATCGGGGATTGTTTTATCCCCATCGATCAGCACCGGCAGCTTTTTCTTTGGTGCCTTGCGCGAATCGCCCGCCTTGATTTTATAAGCCAATCCGCTCATTTGCATCAGCGCAATGGCCTTCATGGAAAACGGGCTGGGGCTTTTAAGGCCCATGGCGG
>JAJRRJ010000033.1 GCA_024279575.1 Alphaproteobacteria bacterium
AGGTGAGTTGAATTGCGCAAAGTTGCCGCAATCTGTTCCACAGGGCGATCTATTGCATCCCTGATACCACCGATACCGGTATAAGCTGAGCTCCCTTCAGCATAAATCCCTTCGCTACCCAGGAAATCCCAGCCATGGCATGTTTTACAACGCCAGGTTGCAGGACCCGATTTCTGGCCAATATCAGGATAGCTCGGATGAGTTCCGCGTGGCTCTGCCACATCAAGTGCAACCCACCAGTTGTCATAAATACGACCACCAATAGCAAGCGTCCAAGCTTCTTCCGGGTTGGTTGGAACACCGTGAACAAAGTCTGGAGAACCAGAGCTAAACTCATAGTCTCCGATTTCACGATTTTCTTCATCATCACCACTTGCTAATATAGAACCTGTTGATCCCAAAAGCAAAATTGAAGTTGCTGCCGCAATGGCAGCGCCTTGAAGTAGTTTCATGTTACCCCCTTGTTATTATCTCTCTTCTAACACCATTACTATACGAGTAACATTTGCGTTACACAAGTCTGCACATTTTTTAAGCATCAAAAACAAGCCCTGTTCATTGACAAACTAGGAAAAACACGCACTCGCGCGCATATACAAATGCCCCATTGCCCCCTATATTAGCACGAGAACAAAAAGTGATTCTACCCCGTTTCATTGATGATAAAGACCTGCAATCAAATGAATAACTCAACATCCCTGCCTTCATCCGACAGCCTGAGTACCCCTGATTCGACAGGCCCCATAACTTCTCAACTCAACGCCAGCGCACCAAACTATCTGAATGGATTGAACGAAGAACAGCGCATGGCGGTCCTGATGACGGAGGGGCCGGTGCTTGCCTTAGCTGGGGCTGGCACGGGAAAAACGCGTGTCCTTACCACCCGAATTGCACACCTTTTAGCCACACGAAAAGCCCGCGGTCACGAAATTCTTTCAGTAACCTTCACCAACAAAGCGGCGCGGGAAATGAAAGAACGGGTCGGAAAAATCATAGGCGCCGCGGTTGAAGGCATGCCATGGCTTGGAACCTTTCACTCAATTGGTGCAAAAATTCTTCGCCGCCATGCCGAATTGGTTGGGCTGAAGTCCAATTTCACAATTCTTGATACCGACGATCAAATCCGCCTGATAAAGCAACTTTTATCCGCTCAACAGATTGATGAAAAGCGTTGGCCCGCCCGCCAGTTTGCGATCCTGATGGACGGCTGGAAAAATCGCGGGCTTTTGCCCAAAGACGTTGGCCCAACTGAAATCGGCATGTTTGGCAATGGCAAGGCCGACAATATTTATAAGGACTATCAGGCCCGTCTTAAAACCCTCAACGCCGCCGATTTTGGCGACCTTCTGCTGGAAGGCATCCGATTGTTTCGCGAAAACCCTGACGTGCTGGCACAATACCATGCCCGTTTGAAATATATGCTGGTTGATGAATATCAGGATAGCAACGTCGCCCAATATCTCTGGCTGCGCCTTTTGGCCCAAGGCAAACCCGCCAGCAAAGCCAACATCTGCGTTGTGGGGGATGATGATCAGTCAATCTATGGTTGGCGCGGTGCAGAAGTTGATAATATCCTCAGGTTTGAAATTGACTTTCCCGGCGCAAAAGTTGTTCGCCTTGAAAAAAACTACCGCTCTACCGCCAATATCCTCAAGGCCGCCTCTCATCTGATTGCCCACAATGAAAACCGGCTTGGCAAAACCCTGCAAACCGATGTGGGTGATGAGGGGGAAAAGCTGGGTGTCACCTCCCTGTGGGACAGCGAAGAGGAAGCGCGCCATGTGGGGGAGGAAATCGAGCAATATCAGCGCAAGGGCGACACCCTTAATTCCATGGCCATCCTGGTGCGCACCTCGGCCCAGATGCGCTCATTTGAAGAGCGTTTTATCACCCTTGGTCTGAATTACCGTGTCATTGGTGGCGCCCGTTTTTATGAGCGACGCGAAATCCGCGATGCCCTTGCCTATCTCCGCATAACGGCCCAGAACACAGACGATCTGGCATTTGAGCGCATCGTCAACGTGCCAAAACGCGGCCTTGGGGACGCCACAGTAAAAATCCTGCATGAAGCTGCCCGTAGTCAAAACATTCCAATTATGACAGCCACCCGACAACTGTTGGAAACCGATGATCTCAAGGCGCGCCCCCGCACAATATTGCGGGCATTGCTCGCCCAGTTTGATGGTTGGGCAGAACAGGCCCGCACGTTGCCCCACCACGAGTTGGCGCAAATCGTTTTGGACGAAAGCGGCTACACCGCCATGTGGCAAAATCAAAAGAGCGCCGATGCGCCGGGGCGCCTTGAAAACCTCAAAGAACTCGTGCGCGCCATGGAGGATTTTGAAAGCCTTGGCGGGTTTCTCGAACATATCGCTTTGGTGATGGACAAGGACGCCGCCGACAGTGACGATGCCGTCTCCATCATGACCCTGCACGCAGCTAAAGGGCTGGAATTTAGAACAGTCTTTCTACCCGGCTGGGAAGATGGCCTGTTCCCCTCCCAGCGCTCGCTCGATGAAAATGGCCGCGTAGGCCTTGAGGAAGAACGCCGCCTCGCCTATGTGGGCATTACCCGCGCCCGCCAGCGCGCCCGCATCTCTTTGGCGCAAAACCGACGCACTCACGGCTTGTGGAACTCGGCTTTGCCCTCGCGCTTTTTAGATGAACTCCCCGCTGAAGTTGTGGAAGTCACCGACACCGGCTCCTCCTATGGCGGCTATAATTACGGAGGTCAGAAAACCGCCAGTCGCTTTGACACTTCCGACCCGTTCCAAAGCAATTACGAAACCCCGGGCTGGAAACGCGCCCAGAGGCAAAAATCCTCCCGTACCACACCGGGACCAAAAACAATTGAAGGCGAACTCGTCGTCCGCTCAACAAATGCTGGTGCAAATTCCCCATTTTCAATTGGCCAGACCGTACTGCACCTGAAATTCGGCGCTGGCGAAGTGCAGGCGATTGAAGGCAATAAATTGACGATACTGTTTGAAAGTGTGGGAAAAAAGAAGGTTTTGGATAGCTTTGTGAAGGTGGGGTGATCCTGCCCAGTCATTGCGAGCGCCTCTTTTGCGCGCAGCAATCCAGAACCATTCACACCAAAGCCACCAATCTGGATTGCTTCGTCATTTAATTCCTCGCAATGACGAATCCCCTCACTCAGCCATCGCCTGACACATGCGCGGGATCGCATTATAAATCAATGATTGTTGCGCCGACAGGTCTTCCAGCATTGATGCCTCAAACAGGTTATTATCCAACATCATGTCGGTCGCACACGAACAATAAGCCTCTGCAGCGCCTTCCTTACCTTCCGGTTCAATATAAGACGCAACACAATTTCCCTTGAAAATCTGCGCCTGTTCTTCAACGCTCACTTTCCCCGGTTCCAGCCAATAAGCCAGAGGTGTAATAATCCCGAACAAAATCGGCTGATGAATGAGGTAAATAAGCAAGCTCCAGCGCCCCGCTTTGACCAGCCCGTCAAACCACCGGTTTTGCATTTGAAACGAAAGCGCTTGCCTACCAGTTTTCCATGCCAAAATGACACGCATCAACACAATGCCGCTCAAGACAAACCCCAAACCAGGAAACATCGGCACCAGATCCTGCGTATATGGCTCCACCGTCCAGAACCCGATCCAGGTGAGGTATTTAACGTTAAACGCGTCAGATTGATAAACAAACATACCCCCGAGGAAAATCACCGCCAGCACCACCACAACCCAGATGGGCGCGCGTACAAAAAATACACCGATCAGCGAAAATACCGCCAGCGCATGTAAAATACCGAAATATACAACCCCTTCGGCAAACGCCGCATAGGTGCCGATGGACACCACAAGTGCCGCAGCCGCCAAAATCCCAAACCGTTTCCAGAATGCCCCCCAATAGGTTTTTTCACTATGGGCCAGCACCAGCGAAACCCCGGCAAGGATCAAAAAGCTGGCCACCAACACTTTGGCAAAGGCCAGCCAGAGCATGTCAAATACCGGATCGGTGGAGGTAAACTGGAAATAGCGCAGGTCCCACACAATGTGATAAATCACTACGCCAATAATGGCCAATCCGCGCGCCGCATCAACCAATCCGAAACGTGGTTTTTTCACTACGATTCCATCTGTTTTACTGGTAACCATAGTGCGAGCAATTCCATTTTTATGCCGTATGTTGCGCTAGAATAACTAACAGACAATCAGATTTCCACCACTTCAATTTTAGGTGTACCCATGGACAATTCACAAATCACCACCCCCCTGTCCAAGGATCAGGCCTATGCACTGGTGGATGCGGTTTCAGAACACGAAGACCTGACCCTTGCCGCTTCAGCCTATGAAGATAAAAACGGCAATTGGATGTTTGAAGCCACCTGTGAAGGAAAACCCGACATTGAAGCCTTCAACACCATTGTTGCCAAAGCCCTGAATGGAAAAGTCGCTTTTTCCATTGAAAAAATCGACCCTGATATAGACTGGATTGCGAAATCCCTTGAAGGACTGCCCCCGGTGAGTGCAGGTGGGTTTTTCGTTCACGCAGGCCACAATATTTCTGAACTGCCCGTAGGACTTATTCCAGTTCACATCGAAGCAGCACAGGCGTTTGGCACCGGTCACCATCAAACAACTGCGGGGTGCCTTGAGGCAATTTTTGGCATCCTGAAATCAAAACGCCCAAAAAAAATCCTTGATGTGGGCACCGGCACCGGTGTGTTGGCCATCGCATTGGCCAAACGGCTCAAAACAAAAATTGTCGCCAGCGACATTGACCCCATTGCGGTCAAAACCACCAAAGACAATGCCCGGCTCAACAAGGTGAAAAAGTGGATCAAACCGGTACTTGCAACGGGTTTGAATAGCAAAAAAATCAGAAAAAGAGGGCGCTACAACTTGATTGTCGCCAATATTCTTGCCGGACCGCTTGCGGATCTGGCCCCCGATATATCCGCTGCTTCAAAAAAAGGCGCTGATATTGTTTTGTCGGGAATTCTCAATACGCAGGCAGCAAATGTAATCGCCGCCTACGAGAAAAATGGCATTGTTCTTAACCGGCGCATTATCCTTAAAGAGTGGACTACGCTGGTTATGGAAAAACTCTAAAACCGGTTATCCAGATTGAACTGTTTGCGATAATGAGCAACGTTGCGCGCAGTGGAGCGCATGCGACCTTCAATAACCGCATCAAACGCACGCACAAATATATTTTTACTATTTGTCATATTATTTCTTCCGATTTTCCTGCCAACAATTGCCGCCAAACTCAGCGACGCCTTTAACTTAAGATATCGGATTGTTCTCAGTTAGCCCTTGCAACGCGCATCAGATATGCCATCCTCACATGGCAGATATTCAAGAGGATTGCGGAATGAACTTAAAATTAGAACCCACTAAATTTCAGTCATTTGAGGATATTTCCAACCCCTCAAACGTCGCGCCGCGCATTGCCGCATTGCGCGAACAATTAGCTGACTGCAATCTGGATGCGTTCATTATCCCCCTTTCAGATGTCCATCGCGGCGAAAGCCTGCCCGACAGCGAACAACGTCTGGCCTATCTTACAGGGTTCACGGGATCCGCAGGCATCGCCATAGTTGGCCTGAACAAGGCGGCACTTTTAGTCGATGGCCGTTACACGCTTCAGGCCCCTAAACAAACTGACCAAAATCTGATCGACGTTCTGCAAATAACTGAAATAAAACTCACCGACTGGATAAAAGAAAACCTGCAAAAGGGCGCAATTGTTGGTTTTGATCCTCAAACAAGCACTGTAAGCGAGCTAAAGACCTGGACAAAAGAACTAAGCGGGTATGCCAGATTCAGCCATAACAGGAATCTTGTAAACGCCATTTGGACTGACCGCCCGGCCTCCCCCAAAAATTCTGTGGAAATTTTGGGCACTAATCGGGTTGGAATTTCGCGTGAGCGTAAAATCGCTAATTTGCAAAAATCATTGCACGAAGAACACGCCAATGCACTGATACTTAACGTCCCCGAATCCATCAACTGGTTGTTCAATATTCGTGGGCGCGATGTTCCCAACACACCAGTAGCGCTATGCTTTGCCATTGTCCCCGACAACGGCATACCCACTCTATATATCGACGAAAACAAACTGACTTCGGCCCAGCATGAGCAACTCAACCAAACAATAAAAACACTTCCTGAAAATACGTTTTTCGAACAGATCAGAGAACTGGCTGAAGCTGGAAAATCCATCTGGTTTGATCCGCTCAGCGCACCTTTTGAAGTTGCCCGGATCACGAAAAACACCTCCGCAAAGCTCATCGAAAAACCAGACCCCGTTTTGCTCGCTAAAGCCATTAAAAACGACGCCGAACTTGCAGGCATGCGTGAGGCCCACAAGCTGGATGCCATTGCAATGATAAAGTTCCTGCACTGGTTTGACCAACATGCACCAACCGGAATGCTGAGCGAAATCGACATTGCTACCGCACTTGAATCCTTCCGGCGCGAAGAAAAAACATTGGTTGATATTTCCTTCGACACCATTTCCGGCTCCGGTCCCAACGGCGCAATCGTTCATTATCGCGTCACTCAAAGCTCAAACCGCAAACTTGTTCCCGGCGAACTGATGTTGGTCGACAGTGGCGGACAATATCTCAGCGGCACCACAGATATCACCCGCACCATGTTCACCGGCTCAGCAACAAAACAACAAAAAGACCGTAACACACGGGTCCTCAAAGGCATGATTGCGATATCCACATTGCAATTCCTGCCAAAAACCACCGGCGCTCATATCGACATTCTGGCCCGCCAGTTTCTGTGGCAGGTCGCTCTGAACTACACCCACGGCACAGGCCATGGCGTTGGCGCTTTTCTCAGCGTGCATGAGGGACCAGCAAGCATCTCCCCCATTAACAATATTCCCTTGCAAAAGGGCATGATTTTATCCAACGAGCCGGGATATTATCTTGAAGGGGAATATGGCATTCGTATTGAAAACCTGATCCATATTGTGGATAGCAAAATCAGCGATGGCTGGCTGGCTTTCGAAACTCTCACCCTCGTACCAATTGATACACGTCTAATCGATACCAGCTTGCTCACAATACAAGAAACAAACTGGATCAATGAGTATCATGACCGTGTATTAAGGGAAGTCGGCCAGCATCTGAATGCAGAACATCTTGATTGGCTCACTCAGGCAACAGCCGCAATTTAGTCGCTCAAGCTTCCAACACGTTCCAGCCACTGATCCTCATTAAGAACCTCAAGACCCAGCTCCTCAGCCTTTTTCAGCTTTGAGCCCGCCCCCGGTCCCGCAACCAATATATCGGTTTTTTTAGACACCGACCCGGATACTTTAGCCCCAAACCGCTCAGCCATAGCCTTGGCTTCAGCCCGGGTCATTTTTTCAAGTGCCCCGGTAAAAACCACGGTTTTGCCAGCAACCAGACTATTTTCAACAATTTCCAGCACATAGGGCTTAGGGCTTATTTTTGCCAGCAAATCATCCACCGCGCGCTTGTTGCGTTCGTTTGAAAAAAATGCGCCAAGGGAATTCACCACCGTATCCCCCACCCCATCGATGGATAAAAGGCTCTCTCTTGCCTCAACATCCCCACGCCCCGCAGCGTTGGCAATACGCTCAAACTCTTCAAACGTACCAAAAGTTTTGGCCAGCAAAGCCCCCGTTGTTTCCCCCACATGTCGAATACCAAGTGCAAAAATTAACCGGTCCAGTTCGGGCTCCCGCCGCGCTTCAATCGCTGCAAAAAGTTTAGCCGTCGACTGAGCGCCCCCCCCCTCCTGCCGGGAGAGTTTTTCAAACTCAACACCGTCCTCAGCCTTCAGGGAAAATATGTCCGCCGGCTGTTTCACCCGCCCCTCTGCATAAAAGGTAGCAATCTGCTTGTCGCCCAATCCCTCGATATCAAGCGCCCTGCGTGAAACAAAATGCTTGAGTTTCTCCACCGCTTGCGCTTCACAAATCA
>JAJRRJ010000034.1 GCA_024279575.1 Alphaproteobacteria bacterium
AGATAATGTTAATTTCGTCGGGCAAATCACGGATGAGGACAAGGAAGCACTGCTTTGTTTGAGCCGGGCATTTGTTTTTCCCTCCCATTTAAGGTCTGAGGCGTTTGGTCTGTCACTACTTGAGGCAGCAAGGGCAGCAAAACCGATGATTTCGTGCGAAATCGGTACGGGTAGCAGTTATGTAAACGCTGATGGGCAAACGGGTATCGTTGTTCCTCCTCAAAATCCTGCTGCGTTCGCGAAGGCCATGTCAGAATTATGGGACAATCCTGATCAGGCGAAAAAGCTGGGCGATGCTGCGCAGGCGCGATTTAACACGTTGTTTTTGGCGGAAAAGATGAGTGCGTCCTACATGGACCTATATACTCAACTCGCAGACAGAAGCCGGATTATACCCGGACAGGTATAAAATTCTTTTGCTGCAATCTGGTAGCCGATTTTGCCATATAGCAAGGATCAGGGTCATGGCCGCTCAATTATTGCGCGGATATTTTTAATGAAAATATCGCGAGAAAAACGTTTTGCCTGTTCTGTACAGGCAGTGCGCATTTTTTTTGCGCGCGCCGGGCTCATTGCTTGAACCGCAGAGACAAGATCGGCGTTTGTAAAATCCTTTGGTAACAATATGCCGGTTTTTCCATCGACAATAGTTTCCAGCAGGCCGCCCTCTGCAACGCCGATAACGGGCTTGCCTGCTGCCATTGATTCTACTGGGGACATGCCGAAATCCTCCTCACGGGGCAGGTAAATGGTGGCAATTGCATTGCCGATCAAATCATGGAGCTTTTGATCACTGGTCCAGCCGCAAAACTGGATGTTTTTTGCGCCTTTCGCCCTTTTTTGAAGAGCTTCCAGGTCTTCACCACCAGAGGCAACAATCAGTTTTTTATCCGGCATGGCAAGAAAGGACTCAACAATTCTTTCAACCCGCTTAAGGGGCGAAAGGCGTGCTGTGGAGAGATAATAGTCGGACTGTCCTTTCCAGACAAAATTATCCGTTTCGATCGGAGGGTATATTACTTCAGAATCGTATCCGGTATATTTTTTTAGCCGCCGTCGGGTGTTTTGCGAATTTGTGATAATTGTGTGCATTTGGGCGATTGTGCGCCGGTATTCATATTCAAAAAGTTTCAAAACCGGCCATGCAAATATCCTCAAGGGGAGGGGGATGCGTTTGATAAAATGTTGTTTTTGGTCAAACAAAAATCGCGGTGGTGTATGGCAGTAAAAAATATTTTTTCCATCTGACTTGCCTTTTGGAGCGGCAAAAGGCGCAGCAACCCCAGAAAACAGTCTTATGGCATGCTTTTGTGCCCGTCCTCTTTGCAACCGGAATAATATGGCAAGAACAATGGGCCTGATGCCGGGACGGCGGAGGAAAGTGGCCAGATTTAGAGACTTATGCTGCGGTGGAAAATCCTTGTCCGGGAAGCTGTTTTGTGAATTGAACCCATAAAACAATTCAGCATCCAGCGCTTCGGCCAAAGTCAAAATCAGGCGCTCCCCCCCTCCGCGAATGGCAAAGTAATCATGATACAGAACGGGAGTTTTGCTCAATTTGTGCTGGTTTTTTGCCACAGAATGGGTGCCCGGATAGTTGCAATTGCGCACACTTACCAAATCTGCCAAAGCACAAGCAAGCAAAATCCGGGTGCAATTGAGTGCAAAAGCAGGCATTGCCGTTTTCATTTGCATCGAAAATATTTGAATAAAACTGAAATTAAAAGTTTGGGAAAAGCGGGGCTTTGGGTTGGAATTGTGCAGGTTTTCAGCCATCATATCCGGCAACAAATCCATTTGTATGCTGTTGCAATTGCTATTTTACTGGTTTAGTTAATTCAAAAATGTGCGAGGGTGTTTTTATCACCGGATTTTGGCCACTTCTGTTGTCAGTTTTGAAAGTTATAATGTGAATAAGTATCACGAATGCAGCGTAAAACCCGTCATTTTGTCTGGCGGGAGTGGCACCAGGCTTTGGCCGATTTCCCGACGGGCATATCCAAAGCAGTTTATCCCCCTTATTGGGGAACAAAGCCTGTTCCAGCAGACTGTCGGGCGGCTGTCCGATCCAATATTTTGTTCACCGATGATACTGGGCAATTCCGAGCATCGATTTATTATAGCTGAGCAAGTGGGCGCGCAGGGTGCGGCCCCCAGTTCAATTGTGTTGGAGCCTGCGGCTAGAAATACTGCACCTGCGGCGTTGATTGCAGCACTGAGTATTTTTGAATACACACCTGATTTGCCAATTTTGCTGCTCCCTTCGGATCATGCGATTGAGGACAATTCTGGTTTTAGAAAATCAATCGAATTGGGAATTCCTTCAGCGCTCAACGGAGACATTGTTACCTTTGGTGTTACCCCCACAGGGCCGGAAACCGGATATGGCTATATTGAAACGCAAAACGGAAAAGACGTTCTTGACGTGAAGCGTTTTGTTGAAAAGCCAACACGGGAAAAAGCCCAGTCCTATATTGATAGCGGGCAGTTTTATTGGAATGCCGGGATATTTATGTTTACCGCAAAAACCATGATTGAGGCTTGCAGGGTCCATGTGCCCGAAATGCTCAAGGCATGCCAGGAAGCATTGAGCAAAGGGAAAAAAGATCTGGATTTTCTGCGGTTGGATAAAGAGGCTTATGAGGTCTGTGAAAACGTATCCATTGACTATGCCATTATGGAAAAAGCTGACAATATCCGTTGCGTGCCGCTGCAAACTGGGTGGAGTGATCTGGGGTCATGGCCTGCCGTTTGGCAGGCCTCGCCAAAAGATGAGCAGGGGAATGCAATCAAGGGTGATGTTTTACTCCAGGATTCCACCAACTGTTACGCCCATTCACAAAGTGGAGCATGTCTGGTTCTGGTTGGACTTGATGGTGTTTCGGCCATTGCAACCAAGGATGCAATTCTGGTTACGCGCAACGATATCGCTGAGGGTGTTAAGCAGATTGTGGAGCAATTGCGCAGGGATGGGCGGGAAAATGCGGTCAACCAAACCCGTGTTTATCGTCCGTGGGGCTGGTATGAACGGCTCGAAATGAGCGGTCGTTTTCAGGTTAAATGCCTGATGGTCAAGCCGGGCGAAAAGCTATCCCTGCAAAGCCATCATCACCGCGCCGAGCATTGGGTGGTTGTGTCTGGTACTGCCAGAGTAACGGTGGATGACAATGTGAGCTTGCTTACGGAGAACCAGTCAACATACATTCCTCTTGGCGCAGTTCATCGACTGGAAAATCCCGGGCAGATTCCGGCTCTTCTTATTGAAGTGCAATCTGGTAGCTATCTGGGCGAAGATGATATTGTGCGTTACGAAGATATTTACGATCGACTTGAAAACAATTGATTGTTTGATCTGTTTTTTCTGAATAATTTGAACTTGCGCATACCAAAACATGGATACTGAAATAATGAATGATAAAGTTGCCTTGATCACGGGCATTACCGGTCAGGATGGAGCCTATCTTGCAGAACTGCTTCTGGAAAAAGGGTATATTGTGCATGGTATTCGCCGGCGTTCTTCCCTGTTTAATACCGAGCGCATAGATCATTTGTATAAGGATTTTCATCGCAAGGATGCCCGATTGTTTTTGCACTATGGGGACTTGTCGGATTCTGCCAACATAAATTCTCTGGTAAGCCAAATCCAGCCGGATGAAATTTATAATCTGGCCGCACAATCCCATGTGGCCGTTTCGTTTGTTCAGCCGGAATATACGGCCAATGTTGATGGTCTGGGTACTTTGCGCGTACTGGAGGCAATTCGTGCGGCGGGCCTGGAAAAAAAGACAAAGTTCTATCAGGCCTCAACATCTGAGCTTTATGGTCTGGTACAGGAAACACCTCAGTCAGAGACGACACCATTTTACCCGCGCTCGCCCTATGCTGTTGCCAAGATGTTCTCATATTGGATTACGATAAACTATCGTGAAGCCTATGGAATATTTGGCTGTAATGGCATTCTTTTTAACCATGAAAGCCCTATGCGTGGGGAAACCTTTGTAACGCGCAAAATTACTATTGCCCTGGCGCGGATCAAGCTGGGTCTGCAAAAAAAGCTCTATATGGGAAATATTAATGCGCTAAGGGATTGGGGGCATGCCCGCGATTATGTAAAAATGCAATGGATGATGTTGCAACAGGATGAGCCGGAAGATTTTGTTATTGCAACCGGTGTGCAGCACAGCGTGCGCGAGTTCATTGAAATTGCGGCGCAGAAACTGGATATGCAGGTTTCCTGGAAAGGCTCCGGTGTGGATGAAAAGGGATATGATGCGCAGGGAAATTGCATCATTGAAATTGACCCGGATTATTTTCGCCCGACAGAAGTTGAAAGTTTGCTTGGGGACCCTTCCAAAGCCAAAGAAAAACTTGGCTGGGTGCCGGAAATTTCATTTATGGAGCTGGTTGAGGAAATGGTGCAATCTGACCTTGTACGTGCCCGCAGGGAACTGGCATTGCGCGAGGCCGGACTAAATAAAAATGATCTCGGCGCATTGGACTTACTGTAGTTTTGATGCCGGAGAATGATCGATTTTGAAAGACCGAACATGACTGTTCAAATTCCTGTTTATCAGCCTTACCTTCGTGGAAATGAAAAAAAGTATGTCATGGATTGTATGGATTCCACCTGGATTTCATCCAAGGGAGAGTACATAGACCGTTTTGAAGCCGGATTTTCAGAGCTGACGGGTGTCAAACATGCTATTTGCGTGAGCAATGGATCAGTGGCTTTGCATCTGGCTTTGCATTGTCTTGGGGTTGGCAAAGGTGACGAGGTTCTGGTGCCCAGCTTTACCTATGTTGCCAGTGTCAATGCGATTTTGATGAGTGGTGCGACTCCGGTCTTTGTCGAAAGTGATCCTGAGAACTGGTTGATGGATATTGCGGATGTGGCCCGTAAATTAACGCCAAGAACAAAGGCGATTATGCCGGTTCATCTATATGGCTTTACCTGCGACATGGAAAAGATGGCGCAGTTTGCCAAATCTAATGGTCTCAAGATTGTTGAGGACGCCGCCGAGGCGACAGGTGTTCGGGTGAACGGGCATCATGTGGGGCGGTTTGCCGACGTTTCGACTTTTAGCTTTTTTGGCAATAAAACCCTGACCTGTGGCGAGGGGGGAATGATCATTACCAATGATGACGATCTGGCTGAAAACCTGCGCATTACCAAAAATCAGGGTATGTCCACTACGCGTCGCTATTGGCATGACCGGTTTGGGGTCAACTACCGTATGACCAATATTCAGGCGGCAATCGGTGTTGCGCAACTGGAGCAACTGGAAACGATCAGTCGTGAAAAAAAGCGTGTTTATGATCGCTATCGGCGCAACCTGGTTGATTTACCCCTTGGCTGGCAAGTGCAAAATTCCGATGAATTTCAAAGCGATTACTGGCTCGTTTCATTTTTACTGTCTGATGAAGCAATGCGCGAAAAAGTAATGAAGCATCTGGAGGAAAACGGCATCGAAACCCGTCCGGTTTGTATTTGTGCGCATCAATTGCCATATTTGGAAACAGCGGGGGTATCTTTTCCTGTTGCGCAGGATATTGCATCGCGCGGCATGAGCGTGCCAAGTTACCCTGATCTGAGCGACGAAGAAATAGATCATATTTGCGCACATATCAGCGCCAGCATTGGAGGTATCTGATGGGTGTTGACAATAGAGATCGTCATACTCCGACGCGTGTTGACAAGGCGATCGCTGACGTTTTTAGTGCTTTTGTACGGTGGCCGATTTTCATACTAATTGGTATTACGGATGTACAATCTCGATATCGACGGTCGAAAATTGGTCAATTTTGGATTACCATTTCTCTATTTGTGATGGTTGTTGCTCTTGGTTTGTTATGGTCATTCCTGTGGAAATTGCCGGTTTCTGAGTTTTTGCCTTTTATTGCTGTCAGTCACATATTCTGGATGTACCTGACCGGGGTAATTATGGATGGGCCTGGAATTTATGTTGCTGCAACAGGATATTTGCGCGAAATCAACCTGCCGCGCTTTACCTTTGTCCTGAGTAATCTCGTCAAACACTGGATAATACTGGCTCATAATCTGATTATTCTAATTCCTATATTCCTGTATTTTCAGGTGCCTATTACGTTTGAAATACTGATGATCATTCCCGGTTTTATTCTCACCACGATAGCAATTCTTGCGGTAAGCACATTTTTATCTGTCGTTGGATTGAGGTTCCGTGACGTGGCCAGCCTTGTGGCCAGTATTTTGCAGATTGCCTTTTTTATGACCCCGGTTATCTGGAAACCGGAGGCTCTGCCACCATTTGCACAAGCCTATATGACAGCCAATCCATTTGCGGTGTTTCTTGATCTGTTGCGCGCGCCGATTCTTGGGCCACCCACACCCCCCATTTATTGGACAGTAGCGGGCGGCTTTACGCTGGTTGCAGTGATTTTAGCAATATTGGTTTTTGTTCGGTTCCGGGCAAAAATCACCTACTGGCTCTAATTTTCATTATTAGCAGGACCAATTTATAATATGACATCCCTTGTCCTTGAAAATGTAGGTGTAACCTATCCGCTGTTTGAATTGCGCAATGTGTCCCTCAAAGGCTCAATTGCCAAGGCCGTTGGTGGGGCGCTTTCCTCATCCAGCAAATCAACCAATGTGCAATCCCTGTCTGATATCAGTGTAGAATTGAAGGAAGGCGACCGGATTGGCATTTTGGGTCATAATGGCGCGGGAAAGACCACGTTTTTGAAAGTCTGCGCCGGTATTTTGGAGCCGACTTCCGGCTATATCAGCGTTGAAGGAAGCACCGCCTCGCTAACGGATATTACCATGGGGATGGACCCTGAGGTTTCCGGATATGAAAACATAATCAGGCGCGGCGTGTTTATGGGTTTGAACCGCAAGGAAGCACGCGACCTCATCCCCCCGGTTCGCGAGTTCTCTGAGCTTGGAGACTATCTGGAACTTCCCATGCGTACTTATTCAACGGGTATGTACTTACGCCTGGCTTTTGCAGTTTCCACAACCATTGTTCCCGATATTTTGATTATGGACGAGTTGATCGGGGCAGGGGATGCCAGTTTTATTGAAAAAGCCCAGCAACGAATGAACAGTTTGCTTGAAGATGCCAATATTATTATTCTTGCTTCACACAGCATGGATCTTTTGCGCCAGGTTTGTGATAAAGGTATGCTTTTGCAAGGTGGTCAGTGTCGTTTTCAGGGACCAATAGACGAGGCGATTGAAATTTATCTTGAAAGTCTGGCAAAATGACATCGCTTAAAATCGCAGTTTTGCACATTGGCGATGATGCAATCGGGATTGAGACTGCTATTGGTTTTACATCCCTTTTGCGGGACGCCGGGCATTATGTGGTTTTGGGGGCATCCGCAGAATCGCGTGCCATGCAATTCTGCTCTGATAATGGTGGCCCCTGGGATGAACTTCGTTCTGTGGCATGGCTGCCAATGAGCCAGCAAGAATATAAGCTGGTTTTTAATGTAAGTTGCGACAGTCGCACCGTCATGCGCCCTCTGGATGGGGGATTGGATTTTCGGGATTGTGATTATTGGATTGTTGTGGGGGATATGCCAACTACAGCCCTTGCGCCTTTAGTGCCATATGCAATTTATATAGCGGATCATATTGCCTTTTTGCGAAAAAGCGGGGTTGAATATGGCGAAGCCATTTTAGACACATTACGTGGTGCGGACCTGTTGATTTTTCCTTCAGATTTTCAAGCTAACGAATGGTGCGCCATGGCGTTGGCTTATGAAATGCCGGTTTTGTTTGGCAAACCGCCAGTGGTTAAAGCTCTAGGTGACGGGAAAAAATTTCATCACTACGGCGAAAAATCTTTTGCCTATTTTCCCACTGCACATCAGTTTACCTTGTTGCCCGCACTGCTTGGCATACCCGTTCCTGATGATAGTGTTTCGCCCTCACTGGAGCAGGTCATGTTTACGCCATTGGAAGGTTTGGCTGAAACAACACCCCGGATACGACCACAATGGGCAAACAGCTTGATAGTGGACAGCTCACCTGATCTCGTAAAGGCTGTAATTGCAGAGAGCGAATTTATGCTGATTGGCCCATTGGTAGACCCGCAGGATTATCGTTTGCAGATTGCTAAGGAATTGGGGAAACCTGTTTTGATGTTTTGGGGCAAGGATCTGGGGCCGTTTCCACAGATGTTTTCTGGGGATATTAGTGTGGTTTCAGCTGGCAGTTTTGAAGAAATTGAGCGGGAAATCATTCAGTTCGCAAGTGAAAAAAATGAAACCACCTCTCAAAATAATAAACGCAAATCTGCCAAATTGCTGCC
>JAJRRJ010000035.1 GCA_024279575.1 Alphaproteobacteria bacterium
AACACTGAACATATAGTTCTTGAGGAATGCGGGTTGGATGTCAGAAGATGCCAGTTTGATATTGTTGGGTAAATCACCCGTGAGAGCTGCTGTTGCAGATGCATAGGAATCAGCATCGCGGGCCTGACCGGACAAGGTGAGGGTCAGGTTGGACAGGGATGCTTCCCCGCTGCTCATTTCAAGAAGCCGGGAGGCGGCAAAACTTGTTGTTGCGACCCAGTCGCCCTCAGGCACACCGGACATTAATTCAAGGCCGGCGTCGGTGCCACCGGTGCGCTCAAGAATAGCGTCCCGTACCGCAAAACTTGGAACAGCACCGCTTAAGGCAAGGGATCCGTCGTCGCCCATCACCGCTTTAAATGTATATGGATCGGCGGTGGGGGCTACAGTAATATCAGAAACAATTGAGCGGACGCCATGAAGGCTGGACAATTGTGTAACCAAACCATCCAGAGCATCAGGGTTGGTGCTGATGCCGCTAACCTTGCCATCGCGACCACTGAATGAAATTTCGGCCTGCTCGATACCAGCGGCGCTGATGGCGGCGGAGGATCTTTCAACCAGATCTGTTTGAATGCTGGTTTGAGTAAAAAACAATGCGGCAACAGTGCCGATACCTACAGTAACAATACCCGGGAAAATCCACTTTGAAACTACTGAACTCATTTTAGTTTGCTCCCCTGAACAATATTCAATTGCCAACATTTAACCGGTGTTTTGCAGTTATACAAAAGTCCCACCACCTGAAAACATCGCTTCCAGAGCACCGGCATGTTTTTCTTAACCAAGTCTTGCAAAAAAGGTCCGCAATTTCCAGTAGTTTTTTGCTTTGTATATTTGCTGTATCTCCCAAAGAGGAAAATCGTCAGGGGAAAGGATCGCTGGTTAAAGCGCGGGACATGCAATTGCTTTTTCAGGTGGTGGAAATGTAATCACGAATTTCCTGAGCTTCGCGCTCTACTTCGGCTATGCGGAATTTTACTACATCTCCAATAGAAACAATACCTATAAGTTGATCATTTTCAACAATGGGGATATGGCGAAAACGGCCATTGGTCATACGTTCCATGACCAGTGAAACGGTATCTGCGCTGGTGCAGGTAATGATGTTTTTAGTCATGCAACTGGCAACAGTATCGTTGAGTGCCTCCCCGCCTGACGCTGCCATGATCCGTACAATATCCCGTTCTGAAATAATTCCGGAAAGCTTATCTTCATCCACAATCAAAATCGTACCTATGCGGTATTGAGCCAGGGTTTTGCACGCCTGGGCCAGGGTTGCGCTGGATGGTAATGTGATTGTTGTGCCGTCTTTGTTTTTCAGAATCGCGGAAACTGTCATGTTAAAGGCCTCCATAACTTTAGATTGTTGCAGCTGGTGTTTCAGAATAGAGTTTGAACTTAACTACTATCAGAATTGGCGATGGTTTGGAACAGGGGGCGGATGTCGGGGTATTTGGATGAGCAAAAATTCAAGCACGCAGCTTGAGGGCGTGTATGACTATATAATTGCAGGTGCAGGGTCTGCCGGGTGTGTTTTGGCCAACCGACTTTCAGAAAATCCAAAAAATCGCGTGCTTCTTCTTGAGGCAGGGGGGCGGGATAACTGGATCTGGTTTCATATCCCTGTGGGCTATTTGTTTGCGATTGGAAATCCACGGGCAGACTGGATGTTTAAGACACTCAGCGAGCCTGGGCTAAACGGACGTGCGCTAAACTACCCGCGTGGAAAAGTACTTGGGGGAAGTTCGGCTATAAATGCGATGGTATATATGCGCGGTCAGGCGCAGGATTATGATGACTGGGCGCAGCTAGGTCTAAAAAACTGGGGTTGGAGAAATGTTTTGCCTGCCTTTATTGCCATTGATGATCACTTTGGCGGGCAAAGTGCATTTCATGGGGGGGATGGGGAATGGCATGTGGAGGAACCAAGGGTCTCCTGGGAAATTCTTGATGCTATTGGCAATGCCGCTACACAAATGCCTGCCCCTTTCGGGGTGCCCTGGGTTGATGATTTTAACACAGGAAACAATGAAGGGGTCAGCTATTTCCAAGTCAATCAGCGCCGGGGCAGACGGGTTTCGGCATCCCATGCTTTTCTTGACCCAGTCCGGCAACGCAAAAACCTCAGAATTGAAACCAATGTTTTGGTTGAGCGTCTGGTCATGGATGGCACAGGGGTAAACGGGGTTGTATATTCCCACAATGGCAAACGGGTTGAAGCGCGGGCAAGGCTTGAAACAATTTTAAGCGCCGGATCAATCGGCTCGGTGCAAATTCTGCACCGCTCGGGGGTTGGCCCGTCAGAATGGCTTGTGCCTTTGGGGATTAAGCCGGTTGTGGACCTTAAAGGTGTGGGGCGCAATCTTCAGGATCATTTACAACAGCGGGCAATTTTTAAGGTTTTTGGGGTGCGCACGCTTAATTCTGAATATCACTCGCTTGTGCAACGGGCGATGATGGGGCTTGAATACGCCCTGTTTCGACGTGGTCCGTTGACGATGGCTCCCTCCCAATTGGGGTTTTTTACCCGCTCTTCGCCTGAGTTTGATCGCGCAAATATTCAGTTTCATGCACAGCCCTTGTCTTTGGATAAATTCGGGGAACCTTTGCATCGCTTTGATGCGGTGACTGTGAGTGCTTGCAATCTTCGTCCAACATCGCGTGGAACAATCCGTCTTGGGGATGCTGACCCGCTTTACCCCCCTTTGATTGCTCCGAATTACTTATCAACGGAGCAGGACCGGCAGGTGGGGGCTGATGCAATCAGGGTAACGCGTATGTTGATGAGTCAGCAGGCATTGGCACGATTTGGCGTGAAAGAACATTTGCCGGGGCCGGAATTTGATAATTCTGATACAGCTCTTGTGCGGGCTGCGGGGGATATTGGCACAACGATTTTTCATCCGGTGGGAACTGCAAAAATGGGGTTAAAGAGTGATCCTCTGGCAGTGGTTGATGAACGCTTGCGGGTGTTTGGTGTTAAGGGGCTCAGGGTAATTGATGCGTCAATCATGCCCAATATTGTTTCAGGAAATACCAATACTCCAACAATTATGATTGCGCATAAGGGGGCAGAAATGATTTTGCAGGATCAAAACAGGCTTTGAGGGTAAACCTTAATGCTCACCAAACAAACGGAACCAACCGTTTTGTATTGTTTGCATATCCTTCAAATGGTTTGCCATAGCCCTTGTTCAGGTGTTTTTGGTTGTAATGGTGCAACCTGTCACTCAGAGATTTTTTTAAATAAGTCTATTGTATATTCTGGATAGCCCGCAAGTAGACTTCGCCTTCGAGTTGGGCAAGGAACCGCCTTGCCTTTCGCTTTGCGGCCTTGCGCGGTGTTTTGGCTGTTTTGAAGGATGTTGTGAGCGCTTTGAGAATTTTCGTGTAAATCCTGGAAATTTTTTTATGAAAGTCGGGTATGCGCGCGATGCTGTCAAAGGTCAGAGCAAAAATCCGTCCGATGTCCTGATCGGTGGCCGCACTGACTTTTTCGGGTAGGCTTACGTAATGTTGACGCATAAAGGAGCGTGATTTTTTGGGTGATAGTTTAGCCAGTTTCGAGGGGTTGATTTGTTCCAGGGGAGTTAGAAAAAACGCCTCGATCGTCTGGTTGTAAACCTCAAGTTTTGACGGGAAGTAGTGATAAAATGCACCTTTGGAAACACCGCTGGCGGTTACAATTGCGTTCAGGGATGCGCCCTCATACCCGTGTGCAACAAAAAGCTTGAAGGCGGTAGCAAGGATTTTTTCACGGGTTGGAGGGGTTTTGGGAAGGTTTTCTTTTTTAGCCATATTTTTTGCGCTCCGCAAAGTTATCCTGTTTCCCCCCGGTCGGTATGTTCATCTGAATGCACTCAAGAGTCAAATTTATGGGCGTTCATATCCGCGTTCAATATATTTAATGCCCGGTGTATGGTTGAGCTTATTCCCGGGTTTGCCGGTGTGAGGGGTGAAGGCTTTTGCCCAGAATATGATCAGAGCGCCCAATTACATCGTTTGAAGAACCCACAATAAGGGGGTCGGGGCCATTAACCACATCGAGGTCTTTGTTGGGATAGGGCAGGGACGATAAAAAGTGTTGCATAGTCCCAAGGCGTGCTCGTTTTTTATCGTTTGATTTGATAATGGTCCAGGGGGCATCGGCGGTGTCGGTATAAAAGAACATGGATTCTTTGGCTTCGGTATAATCGTTCCATTTGCCTAAAGATTCACGATCTATGGGGGAAAGCTTCCAGCGTTTAAGGGGTTCGGTTTCGCGGGATTTGAAGCGGCGCAACTGTTCATCCTTGGTAACTGAAAACCAATATTTGAACAGCCAGATACCTGAACGTACCATCATGCGTTCAAGAGCGGGACATTCGCGCATAAACTCAAGATAGTCGTTTGCGGTTGAAAATCCCATGACCCGCTCAACGCCGGCCCTGTTGTACCAGGAACGGTCAAATAACACCATTTCCCCTTTTGCTGGAAGATGTTGCAAATAGCGCTGGAAATACCATTGGGAACGTTCTCGTTCAGTGGGCTTGGCCAGGGCCACCACATTGGCACCGCGCGGGTTGAGATGCTCCATAAAGCGTTTGATGGTGCCTCCTTTGCCTGCCCCGTCGCGCCCCTCGAACAGGATTACAATTTTCTGACCTGTTTCATTGACCCAGTCCTGTACCTTGAGCAACTCCACCTGCAACCTGGCTTTTTCCTGCTCATAGGATTTTTTGCTCATTTTTTGTTGATAGGGGTATTCGCCGGTTTCAAAGGACTGGCGAATTGCCTCTGGGTCGCGCGATACAGTTTCAGGGACCGGGGCCTTGGTTTCGTTGGTGGTGGCGTTTGTGCCGGCCTTTTGTGGCGCCGTGTTGGGGGCGCTTGCCGGTGGTTTGGTGCTGTTGGACCTGTTGGACCCAGTGGGTTGTTTGTCGACCATAATTCCCTCGTAAACTGATAAAAACAGATATGAACATTCTAGAGTAAACGGGCATAAATTACCCTGATCGAAGTCAAGTCTGAAAACTGTGTTTTCAGACTATGGCCTGGAGACAAATTCGAGAAGGCTGGCCAGTGCCACAAAGGGAATTCTCGCATGCTCTGAAAGACCAATGGCACAGGTCGCGACCGTTGACACGCCCAAATCGCATCCTGAGGGTATATCGTTTTTGACCAGCCTGAGGGCGTGGGCATTCAGTTGGGGCTGATACATGCCCTTGTCCCCGGCATATCCGCAACAGGTGATGGAGGTCAAAACAGAAATTTTGTTGGCACATGCATTGGCTAATGCTTCTGTTTGCGCCTGCTCACTCAACCGTTGCGCGGAACAATTATGATGCACTGCAATACTTTTTACTTTGTTGGTGATGGTGAGGTGAGGCAGCACTTGTGTGAGTAAAAATTGTGCACTGTCCAAGGCGCCTGTTCCATCTTTTTGCATATGTAGCGCACAGGTGGACATATCCGTTACAATTTTAACATTGCCTTTTGTGACCTGATCAAGTTGGTTTTGAAGTTCTTTTCCCACCTGTTTGGCCTTTTGAGGAAAGCCCTTGGAGGCAAAGGGTTGTCCACAACAAAGCCCGGTGAGATTTTTTGGCAAAACTGGATTATAGCCTGCACGCTGTAGCAGGATCAGCATAGCTTGAGTTACCGGCAACAGATCATAGGCAGTTTTTGGGGTGCCAAACATGCGAGAGGCGCAGGCTGGGAAATAGGTGATGTTGCCGTGCGGAGCATTGGTGCTGGACGCGGGTTGTTTTGGTGTTCCGGGCCCTTTGGTCAGGGTTCTGCCCGGTTTTGGGATTTTGCCCCCGGAAAGGGAGTTTAGGGACCCGCTTATTCCATCAACAATATTATCGCCAACAATCTTGCGGGCCAGATTCTGGGTAGTGATGGCGCCTTTCATGGCGCTTTCAACGAGGTTGAGGTTGCCGGCGGCAAAATTGGCAATGGTATCGCCAAGTTTTGTGCGTTTGTCGGCACGGCTGCCCAAAATCATGGTGCCGGTTTCAATGCCTATGGGACAGCGTAAAGAACAAAGATTACATCCTGCGCAAGTGTCCATTCCAGCATAGATAAAACCCTGGTTCAGTGCACTTAACAGATCATTGTCACTGCCATCGCTTTGCAGTCGTGCCTGTTCGCGGGTGAGCGCAATGCGTTGGCGCGGCGATAGGGTCAGGCCCGCTGATGGGCAGGCCGGTTCACAAAACCCGCACTCAATACACAGGTCAGCAATTTCATTGCTGGGCATCATATGTTTGGTGTTGGCAATGTGAATTTTTTGATTATCGTTGAGCAACACGCCAGGGTTTAGAAGTTTTTCTTCATCGAAAATGTTTTTGATCCGATGCATAATCTTATAGGCTTTTTCTCCCCATTCCTGCTCCACAAATGGCGCGATGGCACGCCCTGTGCCATGTTCGGCCTTTAAGGAGCCCTTGTAGGTAACGGAGACCAGATGTGCGAGGTCGGCAGTGAATGCATCAAATCGGTCGCGCTCGCTTTGGGAGGTGAAGTCAGCGTGCATCTGAAAGTGCAGGTTTCCTGCCAGTGCATGACCAAAAATAATCCCTTCGTGATACTCATGCCGGTCCAGTACGATACGCAAATCATCCACCGCATCGGCAAGTCGGTGAATGGGAACCGCCACGTCTTCGGTGAGCATGACGGTGCCCTTGGGGCGATCGCCACCGGCTGAGGCAAACAGCCCTTTTCGGATGTCCCAAAGACCCAGTTGAATTTCAGGGTCTTTGATGAATTGGGGGGGCGTAAGTGTGCCAACTTTTTGCATGGCACGGATTGCTTTTTCAATTTCAACATCGAGCAATTTTTCGCTGGGGGCCATTATTTCGATGAGAACAGCGGGGGATGTATCGTTTAACAAAGAGACAAATGGTTGCAGGGCGGGCAGATGCTCCACTGTTGCCAGAGCTTTGCGTTCCATAAATTCTGCGGCAGATACTCCAACCGCATGCAGGGCCTGAACACCTTCCGCTGCCAGATGGTTGGTGACAAAGGGAACAAGGGCGGTGGCCTTGTGGGGGTGGTCGTGCACGGTGTTGTAGGTGATCTCAGAGATAAAGCTCAATGTGCCTTCGGATCCCACCATTAAATGGGTAAGAATATCTATGGGATCGTCAAAGTCGATCAAAGCATTGAGGGAATAGCCGACGGTGTTTTTGATTTCATATTTGCGGCGGATGATGTCCACCAGCGTATTGTCTCGTTTGGTTTGTTCAGCCAGCTCTTTCAGGCCTTTGATAATATCGGGGCGGGTGCGCTTAAAGGCTTCAACCGAAGTTGGATCGCCACTATCAAGAACTGTACCATCGGTGAGAACAATGCGCAGTTGGTCCATTGTGTGATAGGTATTTTGGGCAACGCCACAGCACATGCCTGAGGAATTGTTAGATACTACGCCACCAATTTTACATGTGTTTAAGCTTGCCGGATCGGGTCCGATTTTGCGGTCAAAGGCTTTGAGTTGGGTGTTGGCCTGTGAAACGATAACTGCGGGGCCAAGGGTTATTTGTTTTCCCTTTTCAAGAACTTTAATATCGCGCCACCCGTCCCCCAATACACATAAAATACCGTTTGTGACGGCTTGGCCACAAAGGGAAGTGCCAGCAGCGCGAAAGGTGATGGAAAGTCCTTCGTTTTGCGCCGCTTTCATTACTGCGCATACCTCTTGTTCATTGTTGACAATGACCACGAGTGCCGGAACGAGCCTGAAATAGCTGGCATCCCCGGAATAGGCATAGGTATAAACAGGATCGGTTTTGATTTGTTGGGGGGGAATTGATGCCTGAAGGGTTTTGGCGGCGCGAAAGGCCGCCTGTTTTTTTTTGCTCATAAGTGCAGCTCGTCTCAACCCTGGTGCTTATGGTGTGTTTTTAGCGATGAATGCGGATATTGGATAGAGGTGAAATCTGGTTTTTCGTGATTGTTTGCAGACTGATAATACAAAATAGCCCGGCGCTTGAAAACAAGGCCGGGCCTGATATTTTTAATTAGCTGCCAGTTTAGCTTAGTCGGCAGATTTTTCTTCTGAAGCGGCGGCCTCTGCGGCAGATTTTTCAGCCTGCGCATGTTCAGCGGCCAATGCTGCTGCTGCTTCTTCACGTTCTTTTTCGCGCATGGCACGGGCGTCTGCTGCCGCTGCACGTTCTCCATCACGAATGCGGTTTGTACGGGCGTTTGTGGCTTCAAAAATACGTGCAGATTTACCGCGACGATCCCGCAGGTAATAAAGCTTTGCACGTCTGACTTTACCGCGGCGTAAAATTTCGATGCGATCAACGTTTGGCGAATAAAGGGGGAATACCCTTTCAACACCTTCTCCATAGGAGATTTTGCGTACTGTAAAATTCTGATTGAGGCCTGCGCCGGAGCGGGCAATTACCACACCTTCATAGGCCTGCAGGCGGGGTTTTTCGCCTTCACGGACTTTTACCCATACTTTGACGGAATCGCCATGGGAAAATTCAGGGATTTCTCGCTGGGCGGAAAGCGCCTCGGTTTGCTCTTTATCGAGCTGTTCAATAATGTTCATTTTTGTTTTTCCGTATTTGATTTTTTCATAGGAGCGTTTCAAAAACTTAGACAAATGCTGAGTTTTTCGCCCGGTCTTGATTGGACGGAAGTGTCGTCGAGGGGCCTATAGAGTAAAAAGTGCCAAAAGTCCAACATAAATCCAATAAATTGATCAAGCGCATTGTGTGGTGAAACCAACTGCTTTAGAGCGTGTTCAATATGGAACAAAGAAAAACCAACTGGTTCGTAAACGCATTAGGAGAAGTGGGGGCTGTCCTTGCCCTGTTCTCATTTTTTTTGCTGACGATTATGCATCAGCCGATCGGGGCGGGGCCGTATGAGGTTTATCGCCTGGCGGATGGGACTTTGCCTGTTGTTTGTGGTCCACAAAATGGTGCGGATGACAAAAACGAGGCTATTGCCTGGTGTGACGCCTGTCGTATTTCCCTTGGTGTTGACCTGCCCGATGCCCCTTGCGGTGTTGCAACGCGATTTGCCATTGAAACAAATGCGCCAAGTCTGCCAGATTTGGTTTTGCCTGTGCCCGATATTGTCGGGGGGGCATGGTTTGCGCGGGGCCCTCCGCGTTTTGTGTGACTAAATCCAATTTGCGGATCGTTTGGTTCGCATCTGTTATCACACATTTTACATATCGGAAAAATCAAATGAAATTCTCATTCAAACAAGTAATGGGCGCATCGGCGCTTGCAGGCGTACTGTGTACTTTTACACTGGGTTCAGCGTTGGCACAAAGTGCCACAATGGAAATGAACCCGCAAAACTCAGACAATGCTCAGGCAACTCAAATGATGGTTGACGATGACATTGTCGTTTTTGGTGACTTGCAATTGAGCGGCGCTTTTACACGCGCCATGCCGCCACGGGCGGTAACGGGTGGCGGGTTTTTGACCATTGTTAATAACGGGGATCAGGATGACAGACTTGTATCCATCACTTCTTCTGTCACAGAGCATGTGGAGTTGCATATTATGAGCATGGATGGGGAGGTCATGAAAATGCAATCCCAGCCCGATGGTTTTATCATCCCCGCCGGAGAAACAACGGAGTTAAAGCCAGGCGGCAAGCATATCATGTTCATAAATGTTGAAACACCCTTTACCAAAGGGGACGACGTAAAAGTGACACTGCATTTTGAACGGGCGGGGGATGTCGAGATGACCCTGCGTGTTCTTGAGATTGGCGCAAAGGGAATGATGCCTATGGGTATGGATCATTCTAACATGGGTGGGTCCATGCAGTCCGGTTCAGACTAATCAGGTTATTTAGTCCACAGATCGGGGCGGCGGGAGCGGGTGAGACTTTCACTTTGTTCCTGCCGCCATTTTTTTATTTTCCCGTGATCCCCTGATGTGAGAACCGGGGGCACGCTGCGCCCCTCAAAGTCCGCAGGGCGGGTATATTGGGGGTATTCCAGAAGATCATTTTCAAAACTCTCTTCATCGCGGCTTTTTTCATCTCCCAGAATGCCTGGAATGAGGCGTACAACGCTTTCCAACAAGGTCATCGCTGCCACCTCCCCCCCGGCAAGCACATAGTCTCCTATAGAGATTTCCATTAAATTGCGCGCTTCAATGATGCGTTGATCCACGCCCTCAAAACGTCCACAAACAATCAGCGCACCGGGGCCTTTGGATAAATCGCGGGCCATTTTCTGGGTGAAAGGTTGGCCGCGCGGACTCATCAACAGACGTGGACGGGGATCGTTTGCCGGGGAGACGGCATCAATGGCTTTGGCCAGAACGTCGGCCCGTAAAACCATGCCGGGGCCGCCGCCAGAGGGGGTGTCATCCACGTTCTTGTGTTTACCGGATGCAAAGTGACGTAAATGAGTGGTATTAAGCGACCAAAGATTTTGTTCCAGCCCGCGCCCGATTACCGATGCCCCCAGAGGTCCGGGAAACAGTTCTGGAAACAGGGTGATAACATCAGCCTTGAAGCTCATTTTTTAATCTGCTTGTTCTGCTTGTTCTGTATTTTCGTCAGGGTCAATATCCTTTTCACTCACTTCGGCCGGGGGAGTGATTTTGACACTGCTTTTTTCAAAGTCAATCTCAGGTACATTTGCTTTGGTGAAAGCCAGATAATAGGTGGCATCGGAAAAACCACCGCCTTGCATCTTTGGCGAAATTTCAAGTAGATCCCCTGCCCCGAAATTTGGCACATCAATAATGGTGCCAATGAGTGCATTATTTTGGTCCAGTACGTCCATTCCAACCAGGTCTTTGACAAAAAACTCTTCTTCGGCCAGATCAGTCGGGATGGCGCTTTCAGCCACAAATAATTCTGTGCCGTTTAGAGGTTCAGCCTGATTGCGTGAAGTGATTTCCTTGAAGCGTACAATGACCATGGTTTTTTGCGGGCGGATATTTTTGAGCGTGTAGGTGTTGCCTTTGTCGTCAAAAAGGGGACCGTATTTTCCAAGATCCAGAGGATTTTGGGTATAGCTCTTAATGCGTAGTGAGCCTTTTATGCCATGGGCCGCTCCGATGCGGCCCATGTTAATGCGTGTATTGTGGGACATGCCTATTCAGACTTCTCTTCTTCAGCAGGTGCGTTTGCAGCTTCCTTTTCAGCGGCCGCCGCTTCTTTTGCAGCAGCTTCAGCCTGAGTCTTTTCTTCCAGACGTTCCTGGGCTTTTTTGCCGGGCTTGGCTTTGTTGGGGTTGTTGCGGGGCGCGCGTTTTACAACATCGGCAGCATCCAGAAAGCGGGCCACACGATCAGTTGGCTGTGCGCCAACAGACAGCCAGTGAGTTGCGCGCTCAACATCCAGCTTTACCCGGTCGGCATTGTCTTTTGACAGCATAGGATTGTAAGCGCCGATACGTTCAATAAAACGGCCATCGCGGGGGGCGCGCACGTCGGCGATTACAATGTGATAGTAGGGACGTTTTTTGGAGCCTGCACGGGCAAGACGAATTTTAAGTGCCATAATTTATAGTTCCTTGTTTGATATAAATGTTGTGGTTGAAGGTGTGGAATTATTTCTTTTTCGCAGGACCGGACCCAAGGCCGGGAAGGCCGGGAAATTGAGGTTTTCCCAAATCGGGTAAACCAGTGTTTTTGGTTAATTGCGAGAAATCGCTTGGTAGTTTTTCGGAAAGTCCTTTTTGCGGGCTGGGGGGAAGTGTGCCTGGGTCGATACCCATTTCTTTAGCCATTTTTTCAAGCTCTGCCGGATCCATATTGGACAGATCAGGCATTCCCGCACTGCCCCCCATTCCCGCCATACCGCCGCCAAGCATATTGCCAAGCCCACCTGCAAATCCGCCTTTGCCCCTTGACATTTTTCTCATCATTGAGGCCATCTGGCGATGTTGTTTTATCAGTTTGTTGATTTGGGACACCTCGGTTCCTGAGCCGGCGGCAATACGTTTGCGCCGGGAGGCATTGAGAAGTTCAGGTTTGGAGCGTTCCTTTTTGGTCATTGACGAAATGATGGCCACTTGCTGGTCAAAAATCTTTTCGTCCACATTGGCTCCGGCCATGGCCTTTTTCATTTGTCCCATGCCGGGCATCAGACCCATAAGCGCGCCCATGCCGCCCATTTTTTTCATCTGCAGCAATTGGGCGCGTAAATCATTGAGGTCAAAAGTGCCCTTTTTGACCTTTTTGGCCATCTTGGCGGCGTCCTGAACAGAAACGGTTTCTGCGGCCTTTTCCACCAGAGAGACAATATCCCCCATGCCCAAAATGCGGTCGGCGATGCGTTTGGGGTGGAAGTCCTCCAGCCCGTCCATCTTTTCCGATGTACCGATCAGTTTAATGGGTTTGCCGGTGGCCGCACGCATTGAGAGTGCTGCGCCGCCGCGTCCATCGCCGTCCATCCGGGTAAGAACAATCCCGGTAATGGCCACGCGTTCATCAAAGGAGCGGGCCAGATTTACCGCGTCCTGTCCGGTCAGTGCATCAACCACCAACAGCACTTCATGGGGGTTGGTGGCTTCCTTGATGGCGGTAGTTTCCGCCATTAATTCTTCGTCAATATGTGTCCTGCCCGCGGTGTCCAAAATATACACATCATAGCCACCGCGTTTTGCCACATCGGCGGCCCGATCAGCTATTTGCAGGGGGGTCTGGTCTTTGATGATTTCAAGGGTATCAACGCCCACCTGTTCGCCCAGCACCTGGAGCTGTTCCATGGCGGCGGGACGGCGGGTGTCCAGTGAAGCAAGCAGAATTTTTTTGTTTTGCCGTTTTTTGAGGCGACGGGCAATTTTTGCGGTGGTGGTGGTTTTACCTGAGCCCTGAAGACCCACCATTAAAATGGGCACAGGGGGCGCGGCGCGCAAATCAATGGATGCGGCTTCTTCGCCCAGCACCCGCACCAGTTCGTCGTTGACGATCTTGATAACCTGTTGGCCGGGGGTGATGGAACGGGTAACTTCAGAGCCGGTGGCGCGTGTTCTTACCTGTTCGACAAAGGCACGAACTACCTCAAGGGACACGTCCGCCTCAATCAGTGCCCGACGAATTTCGCGCATGGTGGCGTTAACGTCGGCTTCGCTGAGTGCGCCGCGCCCTGTAATATTCTTAAATATTTTACCCAGTCGATCGCTGAGATTATTGAACATTTATGCACCTCGTTTGCTTTGCCTGAATTATGCAACACATATGGGAGTGAATATCCCAAAAGCCAAAAACACCCGAGGGCGCAACGCGCTGGCGGGTGGGGACCGTATGCGTCAATGCACATACCAGTGACTCATGTCGTTTTATTAAAAGACAAAGTTGGGGAGCTTTATAGGGGGAATTTGAATGGAGTCAATGCAAGACAGGTCAATAATGGGAGTCTATCTGAAATAGCAGGAATATCGACATTGCCTGAACTTGTATCCCACGCTATGAATTGGGAAATTTTATGAGGAATACGCCCATGATAAATCCCATTGATCAAAATAAACTTAAAAAACTGGCTCAGGTAGCGGTGCAGGTGGGTCTTGGCCTTGAAAAGGGACAGGATTTAATTATGACCGCACCATTGGAAGCGGCGCCTTTGGTACGTTTGATAACCAGGGAAGCCTACAGGGCCGGAGCGGGACTGGTAACCACGCTTTATTCTGATGCCGAGGCAACCCTTGCACGATACAGGTACGGGCATGATTTGAGTTTTGATCGGTCGACCGGGTGGCTGTTTGAGGGGATTGGTCAGGCGTTTGACAATAATGCGGCACGGCTGGCAATTTCGGCTGAAAATCCAATGCTTTTGGCCAACGAAGACCCGGATAAAGTTGGCCGGGCGAACAAGGCCATGTCCGCCGCTTCAGCTCCGATGCGCAAGCGCATTGTTGAATTTAGCATTAACTGGAACATCGTCTCCTATCCCAGTGCTGACTGGGCAAAGCAGGTTTTTCCCAATGATAATGAAGATGTGGCGGTGGGTAAGCTGGCGGACGCAATATTTGCCGCTTCACGGGTTGATCTTGATGATCCTGTTGCTGCATGGGGTGAGCATAATAAAGTTTTGGCCGCAAAATCCAAATGGTTGAATGAGCATAATTTTGCCGCGTTGCATTTTAGTGGGCCGGGGACAGATTTAACGATCGGACTGGCTGACAATCACGAATGGATGGGGGGGGCGGCCCCTGCAAAGAACGGGATTATATGTAATCCTAATATTCCCACAGAGGAGGTGTTTACCACTCCGCACGCCACTAAAGTTGAGGGCTATGTGTGTTCTTCAAAACCGCTTTCCTATCACGGCACACTGATTGATAATATTAAAGCCCGGTTTGAGGGGGGGCGTATTGTTGAGGCCACGGCCAGCGTGGGGCAGGAGGTTTTAACAAAGATGCTTGATACGGATGAAGGTGCGCGTTCGCTGGGGGAAGTGGCGCTGGTGCCCTATTCGTCCCCTATTTCCCAGTCAGGAACTTTGTTTTACAATACCATGTTTGATGAAAATGCTGCGTGCCATATTGCGCAGGGGCAGTGCTATTCAAAGTGTTTCAAAGACAGCGAAAGCATATCTGAGGAGCAGGTGAAGGCAAACGGGGGTAATTCCAGTCAAATTCATGTGGACTGGATGATTGGGTCCGCCGAAACCAATATTGACGGTATTAAGCAAAACGGTGACCTTGTCCCTGTGTTTCGCAAAGGGGAATGGGCTTAGCCTGTTTCATATAGTGCTGGCAGTGGCCGGGGTATTGCTGCACTTAAGAACGCGGCGCCTAGAAATTGCATTAATTGTGGGCCATATAAGGCGTTAATGGATTTCACTGGATTTTTTCCCATGGTGACAATGGTCAACTATCTGAAAATGAATGGTTTGGGCAATGATTTTGTTGTGCTGTACGGGCGCACAAGGGCGATTGCGCTGAGTGGTGATCAGGTGCGCTGGATTGCCGATCGTGAGGCAGGTATTGGATGCGATCAGTTGATCGTTATGGAACCTGCAAGTGTTGAGCAGTGCGATGTTTTTATGCGGATTTACAATCATGACGGGGGTGAGGTTTCTGCCTGTGGCAATGCCACCAGATGCATTGCAGCTGTTGTTGGAAAAGAGACGGGGAAATCGAACATTCGGATTCAAACCGGGGCCGGATTGTTAAATGCTGTTGTTAAGGGGGAGTGTGTCAGCGTTGATATGGGGACGCCAAAATTTGACTGGCAGTCCATTCCTTTGGCGGAAGAGTTTGGCGATACGCGGGGGATTGAGTTGCAGATCGGGCCGATTGATGCGCCGGTTTTACATACTCCAAGTGTGGTCAATGTTGGCAATCCCCATGCTATTTTCTGGGTAATGGATGACCCCGATAATTATGATCTCAACCTGTTTGGTCCGATGCTTGAAAATCATCCGGTATTTCCGGAGCGGGCAAATATTTCTCTGGCGCAGGTTCTGCCTGGCGAAAAGGTTAAACTACGGGTTTGGGAGCGCGGGGTTGGCCTGACCAAAGCCTGTGGCACTGCGGCGTGTGCGGTGGTGGCAGCGGGGGTGCGTAAAGGGCTTGTGGGGCGTAAAATTGATGTTCATCTGCCCGGTGGCATATTGGCCCTTGAGTGGCGGAAAAAGGATAATCATATTTTGATGTCGGGGCCATGGAAGCTGGACGCAGAAGGGGAAATTTCCCTTGAGTAAAATTTCCCCTGAAACGCTCACATTTGGCTGTCGTCTGAACGCCTATGAATCTGAAGTGATACGGGATCTGGCAAAAAAAGCAGAGCTTGGAAATGTGCTGATTGTCAATTCATGTGCGGTTACGGGGGAGGCTGTGCGCCAGACCCGGCAGGCTATTCGCCGGGCGCGACGGGAAAACCCCGGTCGTAAAATTGTTGTCACCGGATGTGCCGCACAAACAGAAGCACGCAATTTTGCTGCAATGGATGAAGTTGATCTGGTGATTGGCAATGACGATAAGCTGCGGGCTAAAAGCTATGAAAAGATGCGTTTTGATATACCCCTGAACGATAAGGTTCAGGTCAATGACATTATGGCGGTTAAGGAAACTGCGGGTCATTTGATTGAGGGGATGGATGGTCGTGCCCGCGCCTTCGTGCAGGTGCAAAACGGGTGTGATCACCGATGTACCTTTTGCATTATCCCCTTTGGTCGGGGGCCTTCGCGCTCTGTGCCTATGGGTGTTGTTGTGGAGCAGATCAAAAAACTGGTGGGCAATGGATATGGGGAAGTTGTGCTCAGCGGGGTTGATATTACCTCTTATGGCCCGGACCTGCCCGGCCACCCAACTTTGGGGAAATTGGTGTTGCAGATTTTACACCATGTGCCTGACCTGGCGCGGCTGCGGATTTCTTCCCTTGATTCCATTGAGGCGGATGACGCTTTGTTTGACGCTATCGTTAATCCGCGACTGATGCCGCATTTGCACCTATCCCTGCAGTCCGGGGACGATATGATTTTGAAGCGGATGAAACGGCGCCATTTGCGCAAAGACACTCTGGAATTTGTTCAAAAGGTACGTGCATTGCGCCCTGATATGGTTTTTGGGGCTGACATTATCGCCGGGTTTCCGACGGAAACTGACGAAATGTTTCAAAACTCCCTGAATATCATTAAAGAAGCGAACCTGATTTACAC
>JAJRRJ010000036.1 GCA_024279575.1 Alphaproteobacteria bacterium
GGCTTGCTGAACGAGCCATGGAGCACGTCCCGCGCACGTGTTTTTCGTCGTTAAATTCAGCCTTCAAATCGGGTTTGTCAGATCCACCGGTGCCGATGCCATGGGGGCACCCTACCTGTGCCATGAAGCCTTCAATAACACGATGGAAAACAATACCGTCATAAAAACCCTCGTTGGCAAGTTCCTTGATGTGCGCCACATGATTGGGAGCCAGGTCAGGACGCAATCCGATAACTACAGTGCCTTTGGTGGTTTCCATTACGAGGGTGTTTTCCGCTTCAAACTTTTCAGTCATTCTATTTTCCTTTGAAAATCTTAAATAATATCCGGTCTACTGACCATCTTGCAGGCGCATAGAAACTATACGATCAGGATTTGTAACTTCACCATTATTACCCGCTCCTTTGCGAATGGCATCAACCAGTTCCATACCTTCAATGACCTTGCCAAACAAAGTATATTCCCCGTTCAGGAACGCGGCATCACCGAATACAATAAAGAACTGGGAATTAGCGCTATCGGGATCCTGCGACCGCGCCATGCCCAGCGTGCCCCGTTCAAAAGAACGATTGCTGAATTCCGCCTTAATATCCGGCAATTCCGACCCCCCCATTCCGGTTCCGGTCGGGTCGCCGGTCTGGGCCATAAACCCCTCGATCACCCGATGGAATACAATGCCGTCATAAAAACCGGATTCGCTTAGCTCAATAATGCGCGACACATGATTGGGGGCCAGATCAGGGCGCAGCATAATTTTTACAGTGCCGCTCTCCAGTACCAGATCAAGCACCGGCATATCTGTTTCGAGCCCGACCATATCCTGATCGGTTCCATCATCAGGCCCAGAGGGCAATTCTTCATTTTGGATGGCGGTTTCCTCAATTGTACTCTGGGGGAATTCAGGGGTGGCCCAGGGGGAATAGCGCACAAACAAAATCCCTGCGAAAAGCAGGACAAAAAGGAATACGAGGATCCCAATGGTTTTGTTGGGTTTTGGAGAGTTTTGACTCATAATTTCTTCAATGCCTGTAATACCAAAGGGGGGACAAAAGCGGAAACATCACCACCCATGGCCGTAATCTGGCGCACCAGCGAAGCCGCGATATGACGAACGTGGGGACTTGATGGAACAAAAACTGTTTGCAAATCGGGCGCCATTTGTGAGTTCATACCCACCATCTGCATTTCATAATTGTAGTCAGTAGTGTCGCGCAAACCACGAATAATCAGCTTTGCGTCCAGGTCCCGTGCCTTGTGAACCATACGTCCCTCAAACCGGACAACTTTCACAATGGTTTCACGGCGGGCCGCGATGGGGTCAATAGTTTGCTCAAGCAGAGATACCCGGTCGCTATCGGACAAAAGGGGCTTTTTACCCACCTGCATGCCAACGCCAACATATAGCGTATCCACGAGACGGCACGCGCGTTCGATAACATCAAGATGACCGTTTGTTACGGGGTCAAATGATCCGGGGTAAAAACCAGTAAGCTTCTTCATTTTTTTTACTTGCCATGCCTTGATATCAGATGCAAGGCGATGCTCTCCATTTAGGCCTTTTGTTGCAATGCAAGCCATGCTCCGCCTGCCATAACAATCAAGCCGGACAATCGATTAAGCAATTTCAATCGTGCACGGTTCAGAACCGCGCCAAGGGAGCCGGCCATCAGCGCATATAATGAATCAGTGCAGGTGGCGACAACAAAAAATATCAGTCCCAAAACCATCAGGGACGAGAAGGCGGGTTCTCCGCTGGTGATGAACTGGGGGATAAACGCTCCAAAAAACAGCAACATTTTTGGGTTGGCCCACAGGACCAGAAAGCCACGCGATGCAAGTTTGAACCACGGCTCCTGCCTGACCTGAACTTTTTTATTCATCTTCCCCTCAGATCGAAGCATCGTATATCCCAGATATACAAGATAGATGGCTCCGGCAGTTTTGATCCAGTCAAAAGCCCAGCCCATGAAGCCCAAAAGCGCCTCAAAACCCAACGCCACAACAAACACCATGCTCAATATTCCAAGGGATGTACCTGCGACCACCGCCATGCCCGCGCCGATACCGCGTTGCAATGCCGTCGCAATAATCACAGTTACGTTTGGTCCGGGCACAATCGCAAGTATCAGGCATGCAAAGGTGAATGTCAGCAATGTGGTTATATCCAACAAAAACGACCTCCAGTTTACTCTGTATTATCTGTATTAGAGGAAGGAGGAGATGGCGGTGAATCAGTATTGCCTGATTCTCCTTGTTGATCCTCTTGATCATCCCTCTGGCCGCCAGATTCATCATCGGGCACTTCATCGTCTTCATCCGGTTCGCTGATACGCTCCACAGACACCACATTTTCATTCGTGGCAGTATTGAGCACGATGACACCCTGCGTGGCACGGCCAGCAATACGAATACCATCCACCGGCACCCGGATAAGCTTTCCACCATCAGTTACCAACATGATTGTATCATCATTTTCAACGGGGAATGAGGCAACAATCGGTCCGGTTTTATCCGTAACAGCCATGGCAGCGATGCCCTTTCCGCCACGTCCCGCCACCCGGTATTCAAAACTTGAAGAGCGTTTGCCGTAACCGTTTTGCGAGATTGCAAGAACCACCTGTTCCGCCGCACTCATTTGCGCATAGCGTTCCTGCGAAAGAACACCCGCTTCAGCGCCCTCTTCCATATCGGCAACCACTTCATCCGCTTCCCCGCGCATGGCACGGCTCATTTTTACAAAGGCGGTACGTTCTTCAGGGGTTGCATCAAAATGGGAAAGAATGGTCATGGAAATCACATGGTCTTCTTTTGCCAGGCGGACACCGCGAACACCGATGGAGTTTCGCCCGGTAAATACCCGTACATTTCCAACATTGAAACGAATTGCCTGCCCAAGCGATGTTGTCAGCAATACATCGTCAGCTGCACCGCAAGTATCAACCCCCACAATGCCATCGCCCTCTTCAAGCTTCATCGCTATCTTGCCATTTGCCCGCACTTCGGAAAAGTCGGCCAAGGAATTACGGCGCACCGTACCGCGCGTTGTAGCAAACATGATATCAAGTTCGCTCCAGCTGTCCTCATCTTCAGGCAAAGGCATGATGGAAGTTATGCGCTCGCCCTTCTGAAGTGGAAGCAGATTTATCAACGCCTTCCCGCGCGCCTGGGGGGCTGCCTGGGGCAACCGCCAGACTTTAAGTTTATATGCGATGCCACGCGAAGAGAAAAACAGAACCGGCGTATGGGTATTTGCGACAAAAAGCCTTGCAACAAAATCTTCGTCGCGGGTGGACATGCCAGCGCGGCCTTTGCCGCCACGATGCTGGGCGCGATAAGTGGAAAGGGGCACGCGCTTTATATACCCGGCGTGGGAAACTGTGACCACCATATCCTCACGGGCGATAAAGTCTTCATCGTCCATATCAGCAGCATAGTCTGTAATTTCTGTCTGGCGATCGGTGGTAAACTGATCGCGCACCTCCTCCAGCTCGCTGCGCACAATAGCCACCACACGATCCCTTGCACGCAAAATATCCAGGTGGTCGGTAATTTGTGCCCCAAGGGTTGTGAGCTCGTCGCCTATTTCATCACGACCAAGGGCGGTTAAACGGGCGAGACGCAAGTCAAGGATTGCCCTTGCCTGGTGTTCGGACAAGCGGAATGTACCATCTGGGGCAACTTTATGGCGCGGATCATCAATCAGACGAATGAGGGGTTCCACATCTGCCGCCGGCCAGTGCCGTGCAAGCAGTTGCTCGCGAGCTGTTGCGGGGTTAGGCGCGCTGCGAATAAGTGCAATGACTTCATCCACATTGGCAACGGCCACCGCAAGACCAACCAGAACATGCGCCCGATCACGCGCTTTATTAAGCAGAAATTTGGCCCGGCGGGTTACTACAATTTCCCGGAATTCAATAAAGGCGTTCAATATCTGCTTTACCCCCATTAATTGGGGTTTTCCGCCATTAAGGGCAACAAAATTGCAACCAAAGGAGGTTTGCAGCTGAGTGAACCGATACAATTGGTTAAGCACAACGTCGGCGAAAGCATCGCGTTTGATTTCCACAACAACACGCATACCGTGCCGGTCGCTTTCGTCACGGATATCTGAAATACCTTCCACCCTTTTGTCACGCACCAGTTCCGCAATTTTTTCAATCATTGTGGCCTTGTTCACCTGATAGGGAATTTCCGTAATAATCAAAGCTTCGCGATATTTGCGAATTTCCTCGACACTCACTTTACCCCGCATCAACACCGAACCACGTCCAGTTTCAAACGCGGAACGAATTCCTGCCCGGCCAAGTATCAGGCCACCCGTTGGGAAGTCAGGTCCTGGCATGATATCAATCAGATCATCTATGGAAATGTTTGAATTTTCCATCAATGCCAGAGTTGCATTAATGACTTCGCCCAGATTGTGAGGTGGAATATTAGTTGCCATCCCCACCGCAATCCCCCCGGCTCCATTTACCAGAAGGTTGGGGAAACGGGCGGGAAGAACTGATGGTTGCGTTTCAGAATCATCATAGTTGGGATAAAAATCCACTGTGTCTTTATCCAGATCGCTGAGCAAAGACAGTGTCACTTTTTTCATGCGCACTTCTGTATAGCGCATGGCGGCCGGCATATCTCCATCCACCGAGCCGAAGTTGCCCTGCCCGTCAATCAGCGGAACACGCAATGAAAAAGTTTGCGCCATGCGCACAAGAGACATGTAGACCGCAACGTCACCATGGGGGTGATATTTACCAATTACATCGCCTACAACGCGTGCGGATTTTTTAAATGGCTTGTTCCACTCATACCCGCTTTCATGCATCGAATACAAAATTCGCCGGTGAACGGGCTTCAATCCATCTCGCACATCGGGCAGCGCCCGCGAAACGATTACGCTCATTGCATAGTCGAGATAAGATTTTTTCATCTCGTCGGCAATGGAAACCGGTACAATGTCACTTGCAGAAGGGATGGGGGCGTTTTGATCGGGCGTATCAGTCACGAAATATATATTCCTGAATAATTTATTGCAGAATTTTACTATTTGGATTTATAGGTGATTCCGTACCCGCTTACTATGGCAAGCAGGGTTTTAACCCAAAGAGAATATTTACGCTTTCAATAAGCGATATTTCGGCTAAGTTGACAATTGGACGAATGCGAGACAACACCTAGTAAAATTTGATAAGTATTTTTGGGAGAATGATTCTTGTCCATAGGATTTGGTTTAGAGCGCCTTGGGTTAATTGCGTTAAGATTCCCCAAGACGATGGGTTTAGCTGTCATTGCTTTCACTATACTTTGTGTTTCGATGCTTCCCAGCGCATCAATGGATGGGGACTTGCTCCGGGTCTATAAAAATTCCGGTGAAATGTATGACCGCTACGCAGAGTTAACATCAACGTTTGGCACCTTCGATAACGACGCCTACATTCTCGTTTATTCCGATCAAATGACCGACCCTGAAGTGCTTGAAACTCTTAGGGAATTGGCGTTTGATCTAGAATTAAGCGACTATGCGGTCGGTACAATGTCGCCATTTTCGTTACGTAAACCTGCGGCTGACAATGTCACCAAACCCGCCGTTCCGGAGGGAATGCAAAGTGCTGAAGAGGTGGCAACGGCGCTGACGGATTTACGGGAAAATGATCCCATTATGAAAAATCTTATTGTGCCTGATTTAACCGGCATGGTGATGATTATGTTTCCTGATCAGGAAAAAACCAAAGGCGCTGGCGAAAAGGCCATGATTGCCGAGCTTACAGAATTGGTGGATTATTACAGCTCCGATAAAATTCGGGTTGAGCTTACCGGCGCTCCAATCTGGAAAGTGGAAATGCTGGATGCCAGTATTCAGGACAAAATCAAGTTTTCAATTTATGGTGTGGTCGTTGGGTTTTTAATTGCGTTCATCAGTTTCAGATCATTTTGGGGTGCGATTCTAGCAACATTTACCCCCTTTGTTTCTGTCATTTGGGTTGCCGGTGTTGTACTCATGCTCTTTGGCTCATTCACTTTTCTAACGACGATAGTCATCACGCTGGTGCTGGTGATTGCCTTTGCTGAAAGTATGTTCTTTTGCTTTTCCTGGCTCCGATTATGGCGTGATGGCATGGATCCTGAAGAGGCCATTCATGAAACAGTTTTGCGTGTTAGCCCGGCATGCGCCCTGACGTCTATTACTACAGTTGTTGCTTTCGCCTCCCTTGGCATGACACAGGGGCAGGGAATTCAGGAGTTTGCACTTTCAGGGGCCATTGCCGTAGTTGTGGCCTATGTCACGCTGGTAACATTTTTACCATTGGCGTTAAAAGTTGCTGTGAGAATGGGGTTCAAGTCCCCACCAAAGCCCAGCGCGATTTTAACAGCGCCCATTCCTTTTTTCCGCAAACTGGTCTGGAAGTTTAAGACGCCCCTGGCAATTTTTGGAGTTGTGGCAACCGCTGTACTGTTTATTCCTCACTTTGCTCTGGAACCGAGATTTTCGTTTCAGGATTTTTTGCCTGCTGAATCAAACTCCCTTGTGGTTGCGCAACAAATTGATCAGGGGGTTGGCGGAGTTTCTCCCATTTATATCAGCTTCCCGCTGGCAGAAGGCGTTGAAAACGTTGCGGATGCTGATTATGAGAAAATTCAAGCCGTTCATGACATCCTTGAAGCGAATTTGGGTAAAGGGAAAGTTATTTCAGCTGCCAGTTTTGGCCATTATTCAGATTCAGGATTTACCCGCGCGCAGATATTCAACGCGGTTGGCCCGTTCATGAAACGTCGTTTTGTCACCGATGACGGCAAACACGCCCTTGTCACCGGTTTTTTGCCAACCATCGTTGAATCCGATGAATTGCGGGATTTTGTTGAAAAAACAGACCGGCAATTGCAGGAAGCGGGTCTTGGTGATGCACAGGTTTCAGGATTCAGAGTGCTCACTTCTTTTGCGTCAATGGATATGATCCGTTCCATGCAACAGGGGCTGACAATCGCCGTATTCGCGGCGATATTCATCATTGGATTTGCCTTTAAGTCCTGGAAAATTGCACTCATTTCATTCGTACCCAATATATTGCCAATTTTGGGCACGGAGCTTTATTTGTGGGTAAGTGGTTCCGGGTTACAACTTACCACAGTGATCGCGCTTACCATCGCTTTTGGTATTGCGGTGGATGATACAATCCACTTTCTGGCCAATTACCAAAGAGCTAGAAAGAACGGGCTGGAACATGATGATGCCGTTGACCGGGCACTGGAACGCGTGGGGCCTGCATTGATTGCCACAACTCTTATTCTGGTCGCGGGGACATTTATTGTTATTTTCTCCGCTTTGCCGCAGGTTGCCTTATTTGGAACACTAACTGTACTCACCCTTCTGTTAGCCTTGCTGGGTGATTTGATCATCCTCCCGGCAATGCTTCTCGCCGGGGGGCGGGTATTTAATTCTCTTGGAGGTTTTAAGAAATGACGAACTCAAATGCAGGCCGCCCTGGCGCAAGGGCGGCTCTAGGCGTTGCCATATTGATTGCTGGCGGCATAGGTATTGGTACCCCTGCCCTTTCAGCACCGGCTGATCTGGAACTCATTCAGTCCTATGTGGGCGAATGGCGCGGGCGCGGCGTAATGAGCGCACAAGGGCGCGAAAATGAAACCGTCGTGTGTCGCCTAAGCATTACAAGGTCCTCTGCTGAAAAAATTAATTACCGGGGCCGCTGCACCTTAGCGGGCGGCAATATGTCAATGAACGGTACCTTGGCTTATTTTTCTGCAAACAATCGTTTTGAAGCTGTTATGACGTCAAACACTGCCTTTACCGGAGTTGCCATAGGCCGACGTTCAGGGAAAAATGTGACGTTTAACTTACAGGCTAAAGATGATGAAGGTGGCGTATCAAACGTGCGTGCCGGATTTGGTCTTGTGGATGGAGATATCAAAGTCGACTTTGAAGTTACCCAGGCCAACGGAGAAAAAATTGTTGCGGATATTCCGTTTGACCGGCGCTAGGGCTGGATAAACCTTCAATATGTTCGACTTAAATATTGAGAAAAAGGCAGTCTGACGGGCTGCCTTTTTCTATATAATGCATCCGAGTGTTATTGAATTAAGCAACCAAAGTGGAAGGACCAAATATGAAAAGCACGATTCTGTTTGTAGTGGTTTTCATCTGATCCGTCAGGCCTTCCCGATTTTGATCTGCGCTAGTTTTCAGGCAGTTGCACTTCTTGTTCTTTACCACCTGTTCCATGCACGCTATCCACTGCGCGAACAATAACCACTTCCACGTTGTCAGGAATTACGCCACTTCCCAGTGAGCGTGTAAAGGGCTGTTCATCCACATGGGGATGAGCCAATTTCCGCACTCCAAGAACGTTGCCCTCCAGATCAAGAATTTCAAATGCATTGGCGTAATGCGCCCACCCCTCATCTGCGTGGGCAACACTTACATCAAAGCGATAGGTATTCTGGCCGGTAAGTGTTGCATGCACATCCAACACATCGGCCTCCCCTGCATTTGCCCCCGCGCCAGCCAGCACAACGGCCAACAGTCCAATTTTCCATCTAGAACGGAATGTCATCATCAGAACCACCAGAATCAAAAGATGGTGCATTTTGGGAAGGCTCGCTCATGCCGCCGCCCGACTGGGCCGGAGAAAATCCGCCGCCCCCACCGCCTCCGCCGCCATCACCACGGGCACCAAGCATTGTCAGAGTGGAATTAAACCCCTGCAACACAACATCGGTAGAATAACGGTCATTGCCATCCTTGTCCTGCCATTTTCGCGTTTGCAGCTGGCCTTCGATATAAATCATTGAACCTTTACGCAAATACTGTTCGGCCACCCGCACAAGGCCTTCATTGTAAATAGCGATGCGATGCCATTCTGTTTTTTCTTTTTGCTCACCGGAGTTTTTGTCCTTCCAGCGCTCAGATGTGGCCAGAGAGAAATTGCACACCTTGCCACCATTTTGGAACGTGCGAACCTCAGGATCTGTGCCAAGATTTCCAACCAATATCACCTTGTTTACACTACCAGCCATTATATTTCCTTTCGTGTCGTCATCTGCGACCAAAAAATTAAAAAATTTTGTGCATCACCATTAGCACTGTGATCCAAAATTGACACAAGACAGTTTGCCTGCAAATGAGTTTTGCACAAATTCCATGGGCAGCCTTGGTTATTCCAGCGATGTTCATATTATGTTCCTGATATTTGTCAAGATTGCCCACAACAATTTGGTGCAGTTTACTGACAATTGAAGCTTTGTGCCTCGCAGCAAAAATGGCTCCAATACGCGGAAATTGACGAGCGAGAGGCTTAGTATTGAGGAAATGGGCACAATCGGGCTATACTCACAAAAGGATTTCAGAGAACCAAATTTCAATTTGCCGGGGAGATGATTTTCGTCATGTCTGAAACCATCGAAAACAAACCTGAAAAAAACGATCTGCTTGCAACGCGAAGCGCAAATATGGTGCGCTATGCGATGATGAATATTTTCATCGTTGGTGGGATTGTCACCATGGCTGTTGGGGGATGGTGGCTTTGGGTCGGCCTGGCAATGACGCTCACTCTTATTAATCTGGTGGATGAGTTGTTGGGAGATGCTGGCGACAAGGAATCCATGCCCCCGGTTTGGTACATGAATTTAATGCTGCGTCTAACCTGGCCGCTGTTACTCATAATGACCTTTGTCTGCCTTAATACTGTCAGCGCCGGGCACTTTTGGGTCGATGCACCACTTTTGTGGCTTGGGTTTGATCCAGTGGGCGCCCGGCAGGCTACAGGATTATTAGAAGGGGCCGGAGGCATCATTTCCATGGGGATGTATTATGGGCTTGGCGGTGTTGTGGTTGCACACAATCTCACGCACAGAAAATTCGGATCTTTTGATTATGTATTGGGGCGCTGGCTTCTGGCTTTCACCTGGGATACCGGGTTTGCCATCGAGCATGTTTATGGCCATCACCGACATGTGGGAACGGAAAAGACCCCGCTACGGCAAAACGAGGCGAATATATTTTTGCCTTTGTTGTACGTTCCACAATTGGGCAGTTCCTGTCTGGCATGCGTTTTGAACAGGCACGGCTAAAACGGCGTGGCATTGCTAACAGAATTTGGAGCAACATTTTCTGGCGCGGGCAATTGATGAGCCTGTGTGTTATCGGCCTCTTTGTTTACTTTGCAGGCCCATTAGGAATTTTATATTCCGCAGGTGCAGCGGCTATGGGCAAACTCTATCTGGAAATGGTCAACTATGTGGAGCATTATGGGCTGGTGCGCATACCGGGCAACCGGGTGGAGGACCGCCACTCTTGGGATTCTCATCGCCGGCTGTCAACGGGGTTGACCTACAACCTCCCCCTGCATTCCAACCATCATAAATTTGCCACACGTCCATTTTGGGCGCTACAACAAGCCCACGGGCGCTCACCCACCTGGCCGTTTGGCTATATATCAACCATAGTAATTTCATTCTTTCCCCCTTTGTGGCACAAAATCAGCGAACCCTTACTGCAAGATTGGGACAAACGGTTAGCCTCAGATGACGAGCGTGAATATTTGCGTTCAATTGGAGAGTTGCGAGAATAGACAACCTGTCTGATTTGCATTTCATAAATCCAACAAACCGCTTGACGCTCGCTTTATATGTTCTATCTATGTTCTGTTAGTTACGATGACTGACTTTATCATTTTTGGTGGGCCAAAAGCCCGCCTCTTGTTTTTCAGGGCGAGCAGAGATGGGCAGAAACGACAGCTTTAATAGAGAAATTGTGGTCAAAGGAGCGTGTGAACACAACCTTAAGTCCGTCAATGTGCGCCTGCCCCGGGACAAGCTGATCGTGATGACCGGTCTTTCCGGCTCTGGTAAATCTTCCTTGGCCTTCGATACCATATATGCGGAAGGGCAAAGGCGTTATGTGGAAAGCCTGTCGGCCTATGCGCGCCAATTCCTTGAGATGATGCAAAAGCCTGATGTGGAGCAGATTGAGGGATTAAGCCCGGCAATTTCTATTGAGCAAAAAACTACCTCGCGCAATCCGCGCTCCACTGTGGGCACAGTTACTGAAATCTATGATTATCTGCGCTTGCTTTTCGCCCGTGTTGGAGTGCCCTATTCTCCTGCCACCGGCCTGCCGATTACCAGCCAAAGTGTTTCGCAAATGGTAGATCAGGTGATGGAGCTGGCACAAGGAACACGCCTTTTTCTGTTGGCTCCAATTGTGCGCGGTCGCAAGGGAGAGTATCGCAAAGAGCTTCTTGAGCTAATGAAAAAGGGTTTCCAACGGATTAAAATTGACGGGCAGTTTTATGAAATTGAAGATGCGCCTGATCTGGATAAAAAATTCAAACACGACATTTCAGTTGTTGTGGACCGTTTGGTGGTTGGCTCTGACATTGCCAGTCGCCTTGCGGATAGTTTTGAAACTGCTCTGGCGTTGGCAGAAGGTATCGCAATTGTCGAATTTGCTGATGAAAAAGATGCAAAGGGAAATGGCAGAGAAATTGTTTTTTCACAAAAATTCGCCTGCCCGGTTTCAGGTTTTACTATTGCAGAAATTGAGCCACGGCTATTCTCGTTCAACAATCCCTTTGGTGCCTGCCCCGCCTGTGATGGCTTGGGGTTTGAGCTGAAAATAGACCCGGAACTGGTGATTACCGACACCTCGCTTGCCCTCAGTGGCGGGGCAGTTATTCCCTGGTCGCGCACGTCATCCCCCTATTATCAGCAAACTTTGAAGGCCTTATGCAAACACTATAATGGTAGCTTGGACCTGCCATTTCAGGATCTTTCTGAGGACTTGCAAAAGGCTATATTGTTTGGCACTGGAAAAACAATAATTGACTTTGTTTATGACGATGGTTTGCGCTCCTACAAAACCTCAAAGCCGTTTGAAGGTGTGATTGGCAATCTTTCACGCCGTTTCCGCGAGACCGAATCTTCGGGCATGCGCGACGAAATCGGGCGCTATATGAGCAAGGCCCCTTGTGAGGCCTGCAAGGGCCAAAGACTAAAGGCTGAGGCCCTGGCAATTAAAATCAACGGATTGCACATTTCGCAGGTGGCGGATAAATCCATCAAAGACTGTTCTGTCTGGTTTGAGCAGTTGCCTGAGAAACTGGATGAGCAACAGTTGGCAATTGGCAAAAGCATTCTCAAAGAAATTGGCGACAGGTTGACATTTTTGAACGATGTGGGGCTCGACTATCTTACACTTTCGCGCGGGTCCGGTTCTCTTTCGGGTGGGGAAAGTCAACGTATTCGACTGGCCTCTCAAATTGGGTCGGGGCTGACCGGGGTGCTTTATGTGCTGGACGAACCCTCAATCGGACTGCATCAGAGAGACAATGCACGCCTGCTGGAAACCTTGAGACGATTACGCGATCTGGGCAATACAGTGATTGTTGTGGAGCATGATGAAGATGCCATTTTGTCCGCTGACCATGTGGTGGACATTGGCCCCGGAGCCGGAATACATGGAGGGGAAATTGTCGCCGAGGGACTTCCAAAGGATATTATTGCCAGCAAAAAAAGCCTGACGGGGAAATACCTGTCTGGCGAATTAGCTATCCCTGTTCCCACTGAGCGCCGCATACCATCGAAAACCCGAAAACTTCGCCTCACGGGCGCCACCGGCAACAATCTGAAAAATGTCAGTGTGGATATTCCCCTTGGGCAGTTTGTGGCCATTACCGGGGTGTCTGGCGGGGGTAAATCAACCCTGATGATCGATACATTTTATGCGGCAATTGCCCGGCGCTTAAACGGGGCGCGTCTGACCCCTGCTCCCCACGACGATCTGAGCGGTCTGGAGGTTCTAGATAAAGTGATTGAGATTGATCAAAGCCCGATCGGGCGCACGCCGCGCTCCAATCCGGCAACCTATACCGGCGCATTTACACCCATTCGCGAATGGTTTGCGGGTCTGCCTGAATCCAAAACGCGCGGCTATGGGCCGGGGCGTTTTTCATTCAACGTTAAGGGTGGCCGGTGCGAAGCGTGCAAAGGCGATGGCTTGATCAAAATCGAAATGCATTTTCTACCCGACGTTTATGTCACATGCGAGACATGCGGGGGTAAACGTTATAATCGGGAGACCCTGGAAGTTCAGTTCAAGGGAAAATCCATTTCGGATATTTTGGAGCTAACAGTGGATGAGGGCGTAAAATTCTTTTCCGCCGTCCCCTCCATTCGTGACAAGATGTTGACTTTACAAAAAGTTGGCCTTGGATATGTCAAAGTGGGACAACCTGCGACCACCCTTTCTGGGGGGGAGGCGCAGCGGGTTAAACTGAGTAAGGAGCTATCCAAACGCGCCACAGGGCGCACGCTTTATATGCTGGATGAGCCAACAACAGGATTGCACTTCCACGACGTGGCCAAATTGCTGGATGTTTTGCATGAACTGGTTGCAACCGGAAACACCGTTGTTGTCATCGAACATAACCTGGAAGTCATCAAAACAGCTGACTGGGTGATCGATCTTGGTCCTGAGGGGGGCGATGGCGGCGGGCAAATCGTAGGTGTTGGCACCCCGGAGGATATTGCTGCCAACCCGCAATCCTACACCGGTACTTTTTTGAAAGATGTGCTGGGGCGCAAGAGTTTTTCAAAGCAATAATTCACCCACTGAATGATGGATAAAGTATGACGAACTGCGTGCGTTTTCTGCATGGCAGGGTTGCGGTTTTTCCTCTGGTGTAGTGCGGTTCTTATACCCATATGGGGGATGTAAACACTGGCACACACAAGGAGATGAAGATGTTTATCTACGCAATACACCAAATTGGACGGACGTTGAACATTGCTCAGATTCTTAGCGAAATGAGCATCGCGACAGACAAAAGCGCCGATGAAATCGGCCTGTACAATACAGAATTTGCTCTGCCAATGAACGAACAAACTCAGTCCTGAGCCCTGCACATCACGCATAGCCGGATTGAAAAAAACCCCTCTGCTCATTGGGATAACTAATATCTAGATAGAGCACATCAAATTGAAAAAGTGAAATAAGGAAATATCAAAATGAACATCGCAAACACATTCCGCAAATGGTCCGCTTACAACCGCACGGTGCGTGAGCTTTCATCTCTGGACAACCACATGCTTAACGATCTTGGCATTAATCGTGGTGACATTCAGCGCCTTGCTCGCGACCATGCCAACCAGATCTAGCTGGTTTAAGACCTCCAAATCTGCTATATTCGAACACCCGTCCATTAATTTGGGCGGGTGTTTTGCTTTCTTTTCTTGCCAGCTGGGCATTGCACCTGATAAGTGGCGCAAATGGAAAACTCATCTAAAACAATTCACATAATTGGCGGTGGTCTTGCAGGTAGCGAAGCTGCATGGCAGGCGGCCAATGCGGGCGCAAAAGTTATGCTTTATGAAATGCGCCCAAACAAAATGACACCGGCTCATATCACCGATGGCCTGGCAGAACTTGTTTGCTCCAACTCCTTGCGTTCTGACGATCACGAATATAATGCGGTCGGTTTGCTGCATGAAGAAATGCGACGCTGCAATTCTATTATTATGGCGGCAGCGGACAAAAACGCACTACCAGCGGGGGGGGCTTTGGCGGTGGATCGAGCGGGGTTTTCCGCTGCAATCCTAGCAGCGCTTGAGGGGCATAAAAATGTGAACATTGTCCGTGAGGAAGTAACGGGGTTGCCCCCTGCAGAGTGGGAAAATGTGATTGTGGCTTCTGGCCCCCTCACCTCAGAACCGCTGGCAAAAGCAATTCAAAATATTACGGGCGAAGATGCCCTGGCCTTTTTTGATGCCATCGCGCCAATTATCCACGACGAAAGCATTGATCGATCTGTAGTCTGGGCACAGTCTCGCTATGATAAAGTTGGACCTTCTGGAACCGGTGCTGACTATTTGAACTGCCCGCTTGATGAAGAAGAATACAATATATTCGTTGATGCATTGCTGGCGTCTGAAAGCCACAAATTTCACGAATGGGAGAATGTGCCCTATTTCGATGGCTGCTTGCCTATTGAAGAAATGGCGGCGCGTGGGCGCGAAACCCTGCGCTTTGGCCCGATGAAACCGGTCGGCCTCACCAACCTTCACGATCCTGAAAACAAACCCTATGCTGTTGTTCAGTTAAGGCAGGATAACTCCCTTGGAACTCTGTGGAATATGATCGGGTTTCAGACAAAGCTGAAATATCGCAGTCAGGCAGAAATTTTCCGCCTGATACCAGGATTGAACAATGCGGAGTTTGCCCGCCTTGGGGGATTGCATCACAATACATTCCTTAATTCTCCAAAAGTTTTAACTGGCGAGTTGCGTTTAAAAAACCAACCGCGTCTCAGATTTGCCGGGCAAATGACCGGGGTTGAGGGGTATGTGGAAAGTGCCGCTATCGGCCTTCTGGCCGGGAGAATGGCCGCCGCAGATGCATTGAAAGAAACCTTTGAACTGCCCCCGGCAACCACAGCCCACGGCGCTCTATTGGCCCATATTACCGGCGGGCACCTCGGAGACGACAGTGCAAAACTGCGGAGTTTCCAGCCAATGAATATCAACTTTGGGCTATTGCCCGATATTGAAGTAAAAAAGCCAGAAGGGGTAAAACGCTGGCGCAAGGCCGACCGCAAAAAGATCAAGAAAAAAGCTGTCTCGGTTCGTGCGCTTGAGGCAATCGATCAATGGAGCAGCCAACATCATTCCGATGACGGGAGTTTATCAGCATAAAGCACGGCTTCAAGCCTTTGAACCACCAGCGGCTTTGGGGACACGGGATCAGAAATCAGTCTGATATCAGAGACAACCAGACGATATTTCACCCCCTCAAACTCGAACTCAATCACCGGTTGTGAAATACGTCCGTCTTCCTGAAGATTAACCCAGGCTTGTAGCTCAATGAACGTCTCCCTGCCCTCACCGGCACTGATGTTCACCCCCCCTGAATTCAGAGTAAAACTCAGTCTACCAACACCTTCGGCATAGGGGGCCCGCAAGGACAAATTACCCAGCACAAAAGGCGTTTGGGAGGCATCAAAAACAAAGTCCGGATCGATAAAATAAAGCTGTGTCGCACTGCTACGCCCTTGCGAAGTTGCCTCCTCCAGCCCCAATTCGCGCAATATTGCAGCACGATCAATACCCTGCGCGTCAACTGTAAAACCGTGGCGTGCAAGAACCTGCGCCAGCTTTTCCCGGTCTCCGGCAGAAGATAACAAATAGCGCAAGGCCCCACGGGCGACTTGAGTTGTTTCATCCGTCCATTCATATGGTCCCCCGACACTCTGGGTCTTCGGAGTGGCGTTGGACAAGGCAGTGTTAAGGCGCATGGCCTGATGCCCTTGCGGGAGATTTATGAAGTTCCATGGGCCAATGCTAAACAGGGTAATCAGCAGCAGAGCGATGGCAGGAATTAACCTGATATCCGCCAGTTTTTTTGACAAAAACGCAAGGGTAAGGAAAACCATCCACAAACCAGCGGCAACAAGACCAACCCGATCCTGCGTCAAGCCATAGGTATCAATCCGTATCCACACACCAACCACATACATGCCGATGGGAATAATGCTCAACCAAAACCAGGTGCGCCGGAAAGCTTTCACCAACGGCCTGCTATGCAAAAATTTAGGATGCAAAATTAGCCAGTTTGCAGCACCAACAATTGCAAACCCAAGCACCATCCAGCTCAACATTCCCTGAGGTAAAGACTGGTTCCATGCGACCTGAACCGCATAGGCAAGCAATATGAGTGCATAGATCAGCAAAAACGGCGTCAGCACAAACTGCCCCAAAAACCCAATTGCGCGAGAAAGAAAATCGGGCTCTGATATATCTTTTTCTGAATAATCCTTCAAATGGGGAATAGTTGAAAGCCAATAGACCGGAGTCAAAAACAAGCCGGTAAAGGGCAACAGGTATTCGTAAAATAGGGTACTTGAGCGAATACCAAAGAGAACACTCATGGCACGTTCAGTTGCAGCCAACCCCAAAGCAATCAGCGCAAAACCAATCCCGGCAACGATTGCCGTTGTAATCGCCCGGTGGTTCATCCACCAGAACTTATCCTGAATTTTTGCCCGTTCTTCCCCGCGCTCAAACCTTGTAAATGGAGAAAGGGACAGCCACAAAAGGCCAATTGGTGCCAGCATTGGTGCCACAATCCAGCTGGTACTTTCTATCTGCATCAAACCGATTGTGGTTGCAGGCAAACCAAAAGCAAGCAGCCAATACGCTATGCCGGATTTCTTGTTACTTTCTCCATACAGAACTCCTGCTACCGCAAAAATTGCGCCAAACGATAATCCAGCTGCCAGGCGCAACCACATTTCCTCGTTATTGGGGAAAAAGCTGTTTGTCAGCGCAATGGCAAGCAAAGTGCTCATTAAGGACAAAACAACTGCCAACGGAAAACGTGCAAAAGTTGCTACAATATCTGGGGCAAAATTTTTGATCCACTGAGGCATTCAATTGGCGCTCTCTATTTTTGAATTCTTACTGCCCACCAAAATACTTTGGCAATTTTTTGCCAGTTTTGCAAATCAGGGGGAGTAACAAAAGGCACAGATTCAAATTTATTCAACTGTGACAACTGGCTAATCAAAATTGGCATTTGTGCAAAAACAGGCCTTATATCTGGTGCCAGCATTTCCACTTCCTGCTTTGCGATATCCAAGTGCTCGCTTGCGAGTTGGCGTAAGCTGGTACACGCAGCAATTATTTCCGGGCTTGCAGTCCCGCTCAAAAAGTCATTTTCAACTGCCCCTTGTTCGGCGAAAACTTCCCAAGGCAAATAAATCTGGCCTCGTGATGCGGTTACTGGCAGGCTGCGCAAATGTCCAATCAAAGCATGGGCAACACCCATATGACCGGCAGCCGCCGCCGCACCTGCATCGTTTCCCCTGTTCAATATTATTGTCGCCAGTTGATAAAGGATTGAATTGGTTTCACCGGCATACCCTTCAAAGGTATTCATATCTGCCATTGGA
>JAJRRJ010000037.1 GCA_024279575.1 Alphaproteobacteria bacterium
GGGACAACAATTTGCGCCCAGAAATGGTAGCAGGTGCAGTGGGACCCCAGGATTCAAAAAGCTCCAGGAGCTTGGCCCGTCCACCATCCTCATTCCATTCACGGTCACGCTTGATAATCTCCATGAGCGCGTTGGCCGCTTCTTCAAATTTCCCTTGGGCATTATAATGGATCGCCAAATCCATTCGGACCTGCATATCATCGGGCCTGGCTGCAATATTTGCTAAAATCTCCTCAACGCCGTCCAGGTCGTCAGCCTCAACAAGGAGATCCAACGCCTTCTTTGCAGCCAGATATTCTGCGGATTGCTGGTCGGCAGCGGGCACCAGAGTAAGGGCCTGTTTGGCCTGCTCCAGGGCATTGGCGTGAATAAACGCCTTTGCAACACCGCACAGGGCCTTGGTGTGTTCGGGTACCTGTTGCAAAATCTGACCATAAATATTGATGGCCCGATCTACTTCTTTAGCGTTCAGGGCTTTTTCAGCTGTTTCAAGGGCACTATTTAATTGGGATTCAAATTCTGAACTTTCATTGCCAGCTGAAGAGGATTGAAGTTGTTTGCTAACAAACTGGCGAATATCACTTTCAGGCAATGCGCCCATAAATCCATCTACAGGCTGGCCATTTGAAAATGAAAAAACAGCAGGAATAGATTTTACCCCCATTTGACTGGCAAGTTGGGTGTTTTCGTCAATATTGATTTTTACCAGCTTTATCTTGCCATTGGACTCGGTCACAATTTTTTCTAATGTGGGGCCCAGTTGTTTGCAGGGTCCACACCAGGGAGCCCAGAAATCTACAAGAACGGGCACATTGCCTGAAGAATCAATCACATCTGATTGAAATGTGGCGGTGGAACCATCTTTAATCAGGTCCGACCCTGAATTTGATGCCTGGGGCGAGGGGCTGACGCCAACGGGGGTGGTTGAGGTTGAAAAATCATCCATCATCATAAGTCTACCTATTTGGAGCGCATTTCAGGCGCTTTGAACCATAATATTTTTATTACATATAAGACTGGCTAAAATAAGGTTCAATACATGTGTAAGATTTGGGTTGCAATTAAACAATTGTTTGGGCATATAGGCGCGCGATGGTTCCTCATAAGACTTTAACAAGTTTGGTGTATCTGGATCATCTGGAGTGCGGGCGTAGCTCAGGGGTAGAGCGAAACCTTGCCAAGGTTTAGGTCGTCAGTTCGAATCTGATCGCCCGCTCCATTTTTCAACATTGAAATATGTTGAAGCTAAGGGTCCGCAAGGGCCCTTTTGCTTTTTTGAAATAAAATTTTATTGCAATTCTTTATCTGGCCTGTTTGCCAAAACTGGAAGAGGCGACAGCTGCGATGATAATGGCGCCTACTAAAATTTCCCGGATATAGGAATCAACGCTCATCTGGGTGAGACCATTATCCAACAGGCCCAAAAACAATACGCCGATAAAGGTCGCAAATACCCGGGGTTCCCCTTGTGCACTCATGGTCATGCCCAGAAAAACTGCGGCAAAAGCATCCAGCATCAATCCAGCCCCCTGTGTAGGGTTGGCAGATGCAACCCGACTGGCAAGCATTAGTCCGCCAATGGCGGCGCCAAGTCCGGTGAGGGTGAACGCAATTAAACGCACAGAGCGTACCTTTACACCAGCCAGTTTTGCCGCTTCATAATTTCCACCAATGGCGTATAGGCGACGTCCAAAAGCGGTTTGTTCCAAAACAAACCAGATGACAACAAGAACAATTATCGCCGTTATGGACAGTGCTGGAATGGTAATGGTCGGGGCGCCAAGAAATTCAAGATTTAGCCCGGATCTGGCAAAACCGGAAAAGTCAGATGGAATATCCCTGCCAAAAACAGTTTTGCCATCGCTGATGAAAAACGCGACGCCCGAAAACATGGTAAGTGTTCCAAGGGTTGCCACAAAGGGCAAGATTCCCACATATGAGACCAGAAACCCGTTAAAAACACCCCCTAACAGGCCAGTCAATAACCCGGCAGCAATGCCAATGGGAACTGGAACCCCCTGGGAAAATAAAATGGCTGCAACAATTCCTGAAAGGGTTGCCATGGACCCCACACTCAAATCAAAATCCCCCATCACCATGACGATGGTCATGGAAAAAGCGACGACTGCCAACATAGAGGTTTGTTGGGAAATATTGAGCAGGTTTTGTGTCGTGAGGAATGTATCGGGCAGGTTGATAGAAAAGAATATTATAATGAGAACAAAGCCTGACAAAGTGCCATATGTTTTTACAAAATGAAACATTCGTTGTGGTCCTACTCGTAGAGTTCTTGTAGCAGTTTTGTGGCGGTGATCCCGTTTGCGGGCACGATTTTTTGTTGGCTGTGATTTTTCATAATGACAATAGAATCGCACAGAGCCACCAATTCAGGCAGGTCTGATGATGTCAGGACAATGCTGGTACCAGCTGCGCTGAGGTCCCGGATAAGCGCGTAAATGTCAAATTTTGCACCGATATCCACCCCCCGGGTTGGCTCATCAAGCAACAACAGCTCCGGTTCAGCCCCTATAGCGCGGGCAAAAACACTCTTTTGCTGGTTTCCTCCACTAAGCTGGTAAACCGGCTGGGATAAATGGGCGGCTTTCAATCGTACTTTTTGCGCCAGTTTTTGCGTCAGATCTTTTTCATGACCCGGTTTTACAATACCAAAATACCAGCAGAGTTTTTTCAGATGAGGAAGGGTAATGTTATGAAAAATCGAACGATTAAGCATCAGCGCCTGTGATCGTCTTTCACGAGGGACGTAGGCAAGTTTTGATTTCCAGGCATCAGAGGGGCTTTTGAGGAGGGCGCTTTTTTCATTGAGAAGAAGTACCCCGGAAGTGGTTTTATCCAGACCCAATAATGCCTGCAGAACTTGACTTTGTCCCATATTGGCAAGGCCTGCGATCCCTAAAATTTCGCCTTCCTTTACGCTGAAGTTCAGATTACTTACCTTTGTTGTGGTCAGGTCTTTGCATTGAATGCGATTGTTTTTGCCAATTTCAGACTTGCGGGACGGATAGGGGTTTTTTACCTCACGCCCGGTCATGTGCTGGATAATCTGCTGCGTGCTCAGGTTAGAGATCTGCTCGGACAGTATATGTTTTGCGTCGCGTAATATGGTGATGCGTTCGCAAATACGCATGACTTCGTCAAGACGATGGGAGACATAGAGTATAGCTGCCCCCTCATCTTTGAGTTGTTCAATTACATTAAAAAGCTTATCCGCTTCCATAGCCGTTAAGGCGGCGGTCGGCTCATCCATAATATAAAGTCTACCCGGTAATGCGTCGTCGCTCACAAGTGTGCTGGCGATTTTTATCAACATCTGATCGCCAGTACTGAGTTGGGAAATCTTTTGATTTGCACTGATATGAGTAATATTGAGTTGATCAAGGGCGGCTTGCGCCCGTCTTTCAAGTTTCTTCCAGTCAATGAGTGTTGAAAAACGACGCGGATAGGGGTGCCCCAGAAGGATATTTTCAGCCACCGAAAGCTGAGGAACAATATTCAGTTCCTGGTGAATAAACCTGAACCCGAGGTTTTTTGCGTCTGCAGGGGAGGAAAGAGATACGGGGGTGCCGTCCACCAAAAGGTCCATTGTGTCCGGTGCGACTAAGCCGGCAATTACTTTTATAAGCGTGCTTTTTCCAGCACCATTTTCCCCCATCAGGGCGTGTACTTCTCCGGCGTTTATCCTCAGACAAACATCACAGAGCGCTTTATTATTGCCATAGGATTTGCTGAGATTGCTTAGAC
>JAJRRJ010000038.1 GCA_024279575.1 Alphaproteobacteria bacterium
ATCCGTCGTTTCAACCCCCTCATGCTTTTCCATGGTCTGAATTTGATCCGCCCGCTGCAATGCCTTGTTGATCCGTTTGACCACCTTTGGCACACTGTCCACAGGATAAAGGCTTTGATCGGGGTACATATTGCCAGAAGTATTGGCGTCAGCCGCCACCTGCCAGCCCGACAGATAAATCGCCTTTAGACCCGCTTTGATCTGTTGCACCGCCTGATTGCCGGTAAACGTGCCCAATGTGGGGACAAAATCTTCACTGTGCAACAATTCCCAAAGGCGGCGCGCGCCATTTTCAGCCAAAGTATAATCGATGGGCATCGACCCTGAAAGCCGTTCCACATCAGCAAGGGAAAAATTGCGTTTAACGGTTTTCCATCGCTCCGGCGCCCAACTGGGCGCAACAAATTCAGGTTTTGACAAGCCCGTGGCTTTTTTCAACATGATAGATCTCTTTTCACAAATATTTGGATTTTCAAACTGGTGCGGCTGACGCTTTTGCCCAGCCCTCACCCCGTTAAATGTCGGCTAAGCTGTGCGCGCGCGCCGAAAAGTGGCTGCCACCATCGGAACGCCGCCAAACAGATTTTCCTGTTTCGGTTCTTTGGCAGCATTTTCTCCGGCATAGGAAAACTGATGTCGTGCCGAGGGACCAGCGATGCTGTATCCCTTGGCACCCAGTCCGCGCGCGCGAAACTGCGCCATAACCGCACCCAAAGAGGGAGCAATAATTGTGACATATTCGTCGGTCCGAGCTGATGAAATTTGAGTGATATGCTGCGTCATTTTTCTCTCCTTGAGCAATTATTGGTTTTGCCATGTAAATATTTGACAAAGGCATTAAAAATACAACATAATTCCGCAACGCCATATGTAAGCATGTAAAACTCAGAAAATACTTGTTATTATTTTTGTAAATTTTTGTAAAGAACGCCCGATGAGCAACGAAACTCAGCCCCAGATAGGTGGAAAAATCCGACGCCTGCGCCGTCAGCGAAACATTTCCCAGGGGGCACTTGCCTCAGCCATCGGCATTTCCGCCAGCTATCTCAATCTTATTGAACACAACCGGCGCAAAATCACTGTTCAGCTTCTGCTCAAATTTGCCGGCTATTTCGGTATTGAAGCAGGCGAATTGGCGCAAAGTGATGACGGACAACTTGTGGGGGACCTCATGGAGGCTTTTGGCGACGATATTTTCGCCGATACCGATATCACCAATCAGGATATCCGCGACCTCGCCATCAACAATCCGGTCGCCGCCCGCGCAACATTGCACCTGTTTGATAAATATAAAGGGCAAATGGCAAGCATAGGTGACCCCGCAAATTTGCAGCCAGCCCAAATTGCTACCCACCATCAGGCAACGGACGCAATTTCTGATTTCATACAGGAAAATGCCAATCACTTCCCCACCCTTGAGCGCGCTGCTGAAAGGGTGCGTCAGGATATAGATATAGCATCCGACAGTTTCGAAACCGGTTTACGCACATACCTGCACAATGTATTTGGCCTTGAATGGCGTTTTTCCTCCCTGCCTGGTGGAATCGCGCGTCGCCTTTCCCCAGATGCCCGCATGCTGGAAATTTCCAACATCCTGCCCGCAGAAACCGCCCTTTTTACCACCTGCCACCACACCGGCACCCTTACCGCCAACACGGAAATAGAAGACATCATTGAGCAAAGTACATTGCCGCAAAACGATGCGCCCGCTTTGGCGCGCAATGTGCTGGCCTCCTATTTCGCCTCCGCTTTAATCATGCCCTATGCCCCATTTCTAAAGGCCTGCAAAGAATTTCGCTATGATGTAGAGCGGGTGGCGCGCCAGTTTGGTACCAGTTTCGAACAGGTTTGCCACCGCATGACCTCCCTGCAAAGCCCCAAGGCCACCGGTGTGCCCCTGCACCTCATCCGCACTGATATTGCGGGAAATATCTCCAAAAGATTTTCCCTTTCGGGCATTCACATTCCGCGCCATTCAGGGGCCTGCCCGCGCTGGAATGTCTATTCCGCTTTTCTGCAACCGGGCCGGATCAATATCCAGCTTTCCCAAATGCCCGATGGGGAAATTTATTTCTGCATTGCCCGTTCGTTTGAAAAAGGCGGATACCGTCACAATGCCCAGCGCCGTCATTTTTCCGTTGGCCTTGGCTGTCATATTTCTCAGGCCAGCCAATTGATTTATGCCGATGGCGTTGATCTTGGCGATACCGCCCAAATCGTGCCCATCGGCGTTGGTTGTCGCATCTGCCCGCGCATGGCCTGCGAACAACGCGCCCACCCCCCGGCAAACCATCGCTTCAAAATTGACGAGACCCAGCGCGCAGAAAGCCTTTATGGGCGGATTTAAGAGTGTTGCCAGCAAAAGTGGTTACCGGTTTTGCGCTTCGGCAACACGACCAAATAAAAAGTAAGCGTTGACAGGATAAGCAACCCGCCGGCGCGCCCTCAACCCAACCCGCTTTTCACAGCTTCACCCGCCACATAGGTTTCAACCACCGCCCGGTCATCTCCCAGCGTTTGCAGCAAGAACAATTCCTCCGCCAGCGTCTCAACCGTTGCCAGCCGAATTTTCATTTCCGGCGTTGCCCCGGCATTCAGCACAACCATATCCGCATCACTTCCAGCTGCAAGGGTGCCGATTTTATCCCTCAGGGACAGCGCTTCAGCGTTGCCCAAAGTCATCATATAAAAACTGGTCATCGGGTCCAGTCGATTGCCGTTTAACTGCTGAACCTTGTAAAATTCATCTGCCGTTTTGAGCATGGAAAAACTCGTGCCCCCGCCAATGTCTGTTGCCAGCCCGACCCGCACTCCGGCGGCAATATTTTTGTCCAGATCAAACAAACCTGACCCCAAAAACAGATTAGAAGTAGGGCAGGAAACCGCAACCGTGCCGGTTTCAGCCATCACTCCAAGTTCGCGCTCGCTCAGATAGATCGAATGCCCCATCAGGCTTTTGCGCCCCAACAAACCATAGTGCTCATATATCGCCAGATAATCCTGATGCTCTGGGAAAAGCTCAGCCGTGAAAGCAATTTCTTTGTCGTTTTCCGACAGATGAGTTTGCACATAGGTATCGGGAAACTCCCCCGTCAACGCCTGCACCATTTCCATTTGTTCATTGCTGGACGTAATGGCAAATCGCGGCGTGATAGCATAGTAATTGCGGCCTCGACCATGCCATTTTTCCACTAGCATCTTTGTTTCATCATACCCGGTTTGCGCCGTGTCCTGAAGAGCATCGGGGCAATTGCGATCCATCATGCACTTGCCGCCAATTATCAGCATATTGCGCTTTTCAGCTTCTCCAAAAAACGCTTCAACGGATGCCGGATGCACCGAACAATAGGCCGCGGCACTGGTGGTGCCGTGGCGGATAAGCGTGTCAAAAAATCCGGCAGAAATATCACGTCCATGGACCAGGTCAGCAAACCGCTGCTCCTCAACAAACGTATATTTATTGAGCCATTCCAGCAGATTGGCGGCATAGGATGCTACAACCTGCATCTGCACAAAATGCAAATGCGGATCAATAAATCCAGGCATAATCAGGTATGGCCGATGGTCAATGATAGAACAATCATCATGTGCCTGGCGCAAGGCGTCAAAGTCATCGCAGGCAAGAATTTCTCCCCCTTCAACAACCACCCCGCCATCATCAAAATACCGGTAGCTTGAACTATCCTCAATGCCAGTCGGCGCTGAAACAAAATATAACACCCGCCCGCGCAGCAGTTTTTTACTCACAACCAACGCCCCGCTTTTGCAAGACTGGTTTCATACCAGTTGACGATCAACGCACGCTCTTCCTCTTCCATAAAGCTGACATTACCGGGCGGCATGGCGTGACTTCGACCGGATTGAATATAAATTTCACGGGCATAGATCGCAACGGCATTTTCACTTTCAAGAATAATATCCCTGGGCGCCTGAACAATCCCCTCCCAGAACGGCTCACTGGCATGGCACATGGAACACCGACCCTGAACAATGTCATTCACCGCCACAAACTGCTCACTTTGCAAAAACGGCTCCGCTGCCCGCGACACAAGTTCTCCCTGCCCGGCCCCAAGTAATTTTGGCCCGCCGGACAAGGACATAATAATGTAGAACAAAATTGCCGCCACACCCCATGTCCAGTTTGGCTTGCCTTTTCGCGCATGCTTGGTGTTGAAATAATGCCTGATCACCACCCCCATCAGAAAAATCAGCCCGGCAATCACCCAGTTATATTCGGTGGCAAAGGCCAGTGGATAATGGATTGAAAGCATAAAAAATATCACCGGCAAAGTGAGATAGTTATTGTGCAATGAGCGCTGTTTAGCCACCACGCCATATTTGGGATCCGGCGCCCTGCCAGCCTTCAAATCCGCCACCACAATTCTTTGGTTTGGCATGATAATAAAAAACACGTTCGCTGTCATAATGGTCGCAGTAAACGCCCCCATATGCAGCATGGCGGCGCGGCCGGTAAACACCTGTGTATAGCCCCACGCCATTGCAACAAGAATAACAAACAAAACCAGCATCAGCCCTGTTGTGCTTTTGCCCAATGGGGATTTACACAGCAGGTCATAGGCAACCCAGCCAATGGTAATAGAGGCCATAGACAGTAAAATGCCGCCCCAGGCGGGAATATCAAGCACATTGCGGTCAATCAGGTAAAGATCGGCCCCCACATAATAAACCACAGCCAGCATGGTAAAACCCGATAGCCAGGTGGCATAACTCTCCCACTTAAACCAGATCAGATGTTTGGGCATGGTTGCCGGCGCTACCATATATTTTTGCACATGATAAAATCCACCCCCATGCACCTGCCATTCTTCCCCGGTTGCCCCCTTTGGCAAATGTTGGCGATGGACCAGACCAAGATCCAGCGCGATAAAATAAAACGAGGATCCGATCCAGGCAATGGCCGTTATAACGTGCAAAAACCGCACAGCAAACGAAAACCACTCCCAGAAAATTGCAAAGTCACCCATGGCAAATCGCTCCCCTAAATTTTAACTCAGAAAAAAAGAGGCGAGGTTTCCCGCCCCTTTTCAGGTTCAAAACAGTCAAACTAAAAAGATAAAGAGACTTAGCTCTGTACCCCCTCAACGTACCAGTCCATACCTGACAACTGGCCATCATCCTGCGTACCACCGGCAGGCACCCTCTCAGTGCCGCTCTGATCATTGATTGGTCCGGCAAATGGATCATAAGTACCATCAATAATACCGGTGCGCACCGCCTCAGCTGCCGCAACAACTTCAGCAGGCATGGCAGAGTTATAATCGGAAATACCAACAAAGCCCTCTTTCATGCCTTTCCATGTGTCCATGGCAGTCCATGTCCCATCGATCACAGCCTGCGCCCGGTCGATATAATAGGGTGCCCAATCATCAGTAATCGCAGTCATGTGTGCATTTGGTGCAAATGCTGACATGTCAGCGGCCTGACCAAACCCGATCACGCCGCGCTCTTCAGCAACCTGCAGCGGAGCTGGAGAATCAGTATGCTGAGTAATAACATCAACACCCTGATCAATCATAGCGCGTGCAGCATCAGCTTCTTTTGCCGGATCAAACCATGAGTTTACCCA
>JAJRRJ010000001.1 GCA_024279575.1 Alphaproteobacteria bacterium
CCTGGGCGCGCCCGGCCCAAATCTGGGCAACAAGCTCGTCCTGAGTTGCCGCCATGCGTTCAACAATACTCTGACGATCCGCCCCACGCTCAAAACTGTATGTATTGGGAAGCAAAGACCCCTCGGTAGGCACTTCGGTAATTTCGCCAACAAGGTTTGGGGCCGCATTTATCCGTTTGACCACCTCCCATGAGGTGAACCCTTCAGGAATAGTCACTGAATAGGTGATAGCGCGCCCTTCGGTGATTTCCTTGAGAATTTCGGCCATGGAGGCTTTGGCGGCAATACGGTATTCACCGGCGCGAATAGAAGATTCTTTTCGTTGTGCCAAGGCACCAAACTGAAACGTCCAACGGTCAGAAATCAGGTTTTGGTTGACCAATTGTGTGGCAACGCTGCCAAGGTTTGCGCCACTGATGACGGTGAAAGTCTGTTCCTGAGTTTGCGCACCTTCAGAATAAAACCTTTGCGTACCAAAATACAGAAGAGCCCCCCCCACAAACAATCCCAACACCACAAGTGTCAACAAGGCATTGAGCATATCCAGAAACCCGTTTCTGGAACGGCGACGCTTGTTGTTTTTGGTCTTTTTGTCACTCATTTAGGTAAAATCTCCAAGTATGCTGGAACGCTAACCAGACAAATCAGGCGAACGTATGAAAAAAAGTGCCTTGTGGAAAACCGCATGCTATTTGATAGAGCCAAATATCAGTGACGCATTGGTGCCACCAAATCCAAATGAATTGGACAGAACAGTATTGATTTGTTTTTTGACCGGTTTTTTGGGCGCAAGATCAATCACCGTATCAACCGAAGGGTTATCAAGATTTATTGTAGGGGGGGCGATATTATCGCGCATCGCCAGAAGCGCAAAAATAGCTTCAACTGCGCCAGCCGCCCCCAGCAGGTGGCCAATGGATGATTTTGTGGATGACATGAGCACATTTTTCGCGCCATCCCCCAAAATCCGTGTCACGGCCCCCAGTTCAATCTCATCTCCCAAGGGCGTAGAGGTGCCGTGGGCATTAATATAATCAATTTCAGACGGGGAAATTCCGGCGCGCTTAATAGCCGCAGCCATGGAACGATATCCCCCGTTTCCATCAGCGGCGGGGGCTGTGATATGATGGGCATCACCACTTAAACCATAGCCAATAACCTCGCCGTAAATCTTTGCGCCACGGGCTCTTGCATGCTCCAGCTCTTCGAGCAAAACAACCCCGGCTCCCTCGCCCATCACAAACCCATCACGATCTTTGTCATAGGGGCGCGAGGCCTTTTCGGGAGTATCATTGAAACCAGTGGACAATGCGCGGCTGGCGGCAAAGCCAGCAATGCTCAGGCGAACAATGGGAGATTCGGCCCCCCCGGCAACCATAACATCCGCATCATCGAGCGCAATCAGTCGGGCCGCATCCCCAATGGCGTGACACCCTGTAGAGCAGGCGGTGACCACGGAATGGTTTGGCCCCTTAAGAGCGTGTTGAATAGAAACATAGCCCGAAGCAAGATTAATCAACCTTCCGGGAATAAAAAATGGGCTGATCCGTCGCGGCCCACGTTCTTCAAGAACCAAAGACGCCTCCGCAATGCCACCAATCCCCCCAATACCTGACCCGATCAGCACGCCTGCACGTTCCTGTTGCTCCAGGGTTTTTGCTTCATAGCCGGCATCATTGAGCGCCTGCGTGGCCGCAGCCATGGCAAATATAATGTAAGGATCAACTTTGCGCTGCTCTTTGCGCTCCATCCAGTCGTCGGGGTCGTATTTCCCATCGCGGGTTGCCCCTAGAGGCAGGCGGCAGGCAATCTGACAGGCCAGATCGTCTACCTTAAATTCTTCAATACGCCTCGCGCCGCTTTTTCCGGCCAGAATATTAGCCCAAACATGGTCGATGCCGACGCCAAGCGGCGACACAATCCCCATGCCAGTAACAACAACACGACGCAATTTCATAAAACAAATACTCCGCTATACGGAGAACTTTAAGAGGTAGCTTCTGTAAGGTGCTTTACAGCATCCCCAAAAGTCTGGATGGTTTCAGCGGCATCATCGGGAATCTCCACTGAAAATTCTTCTTCAAATGCCATCACCAATTCAACCTGATCAAGCGAATCAGCGCCCAAATCGTCGATGAAACTTGCCTTCTCGGTAACTTTGTCTGCGTCAACGTTTAGGTGATCCACAACGATTTTGCGTACGCGGTCTGCGACTTCGCTCATATTATTTTCCTTTTTATACAAGTCTATATCTAGTGTTTTTAGTCGTTTCATCCAAGCATTTCTACTCTTTTGAACGCGAATGTGGGCAAAACTCAACAGTTTTTTTGCATCTTAAAGATGTTTTTCTTTTGGCCGCCGCACGAACCGCGGGGATTTAGCATAGATAGTTGAGTTTGGCTATGGGGCTTTATATGGAATAATCCATGTCCGGTTTATCGTCAGTTATTGTTTGTTCCGGCGGGAAAAGAAAATTCTCATCCGTTAATTCCCCAGGGGCAACTCCACTTAAAAAAATGACGTCCGCGCCAAACATAAGATAAGTGTTTTTTACCCCTTTAGCTGAAAAATCTACTGATACCATCCGCAAACGCGCATTTTCTACTGCACGCAAGTCAAGAACATCGCCATTGGGCCCTGCAGTAAAGTCCGTTATTGCATCGCTATTCCAGCTCCCCGCAAAAACAAATCTGTCGATTCCATCTCCGCCGGTCAAAATGTCATCACCACCACGCCCCTCAATTATATCGTTTCCAACTCCTCCTATGAGCATGTTTTTTCCAGAACCGCCAATCAGCGTATCGTTTCCACCCCGCCCCTGCAGAGTGATTTCATTTTCAAGGCCCTGTGCGTCAAAAACATCATCTTCTTTATGGCCATAGGCCCCTCGATAGATACGGTTTGGGGGCAGTTCCGCTAAATCCAACTCCACTGCCTCAGGGTCCTTTTGCACAAAGTACCAAAAACTCATGCCGTTTTCCTCATCGGCACGAAAACCGTCGTTGGTGCGCACATAGCGTATTCCATCTGAGTTTATGTCCAGACCAATATCCAAAGCCCTGACCGTAGTACCATCTAACATTGTCACCTGCATGGTTGCGAAAAATATTATTCCATCCTCATTGGTGATTTGCAGAGGCGCAGCCACCAACCTGATCCCTGAAATTCCCGCTTCGGGCAGAGTTTTCATCTCCCCTTCCGCTGCAACAGCATATGGAGCCAAATCATGCCAGATACGAAATTCGTGAAACCTGTCATCTAAAGAATCAAGAACGCCATCAATATTGGTATCAAAAGCCGCTCGTAACCCTTCAAGCCCGGTTTCTGCATCTTCTGACCAGCGAGTGAAGTCCAATTCATCAATTTGAGAAATTTTGTTGTCGCCGTTCAGGTCAATCACCAATATCAAATCAGTGGTGCCGACCCAGGACGTGGATTCAGAAAAACCGTCCCCGTCATAGTCAATGCTTATGGATTTGGTGTTGCGATCAATAAACTCGATACCATCCCCCTCAAGGTCAACCGCGATAACAAACAAAATATCCAAAGGACTGTTTAAGGGGTCCCTGTTGCCCAAGCTATGTTCACGCGCATTGCCAAGACTCAATAAGCCAGCAAAGCTCAAAAAAAGACTGGCCAAAACAGCCCTGATAAAAATTTCCATCCCCGCCCCCTAAAAAATTTATAGCGTTCTATATCATCAGCATGCCGCCGTTGATGTTGAGTGTGTGGCCGGTAATATAGCCCGATTCCTGCGCTGCCAGAAACAGCGTGGCGTCCGCAACTTCTTTTGCCGTGCCCATGCGCCCGGCGGGGATTTGTGCATTAATCGCGGCGTGTTGTTTTTCATCCAATGCCTCGGTCATGGCTGAGGCAATAAAACCGGGGGCGATGGAATTGACTGTAATGCCCCGGGAGGCGACTTCCTGCGCCAGCGATTTGGACATGCCGATAAGTGCGGCCTTTGAAGCGGCATAATTGGCCTGCCCGGCGTTTCCGGCAACCCCGACAACAGACGATATGCCGATAATCCGACCGTACTTCTGCCGCATCATCGGGCGCAGCACAGCGCGGGTAAGGTGAAAGGCTGCGGTGAGATTGACGGCAATGACCTTATCCCATTCCTCATCCTTCATGCGCATAAACAGATTATCGCGGGTCATGCCAGCATTGTTGACAAGAATATCAATGCCATCCATGGCTTCAACAGCGCGCGGCACCAGACGATCCACCTCAATCAGGTCAGACAGATTACAGGGTAAGATGTGGGTCTTTCCTGAAATTTCACTGGCAAGGTCTTCCAGGCGCCCCACACGGGTGCCACTTAAAGCAACCTCGGCGCCGGCGGCGGAGAGGGTTTTTGCGATTTGCCAGCCGATGCCGCCGGAGGCACCAGTGATAAGTGCGCGTTTTCCATTTAGATCAAACATATTTCATAACTCCAACTAAGAAAGGCATCAGTTATTGTGCTTTTCGCGTTGCCGAAGCGAAAAACCGAATAACACTTTTTCTGGCAACGCTCGTGCCACCGGAGGCACCAGTGATAAGTGCGCGTTTTCCATTTAGATCAAACATATTTCATAACTCCCAGACTATTCGCCGTTCAAGGCGGCGACAAAATTTTCAATACCTTCAGGGGTGCCAATTGCCACCGTTTCAGCTTCCCGGTTGATACGGCGCGCCAAACCGGACAGAACTTTGCCCGATCCGATTTCAAGCAATTGGGTGACGCCCCCCTGCCCGTCATTCTGGCTGGTCAGCCATGCAATTGTTTCACTCCAGCGCACCATGCCGGTCACTTGAGCGATTAGGTTTTTGCGGATTTGTGCCGGATCGGAAACGGGGGTCACTGTGACATTGGAAATAACCGGCACTACAGGCGCGCTCATCTGAACGTGGGCCAATGCCTCTTCCATGGCTTCAGCGGCGGGGGCCATCATGGAGCAATGAAACGGCGCACTGACCGGCAATAACAATGCGCGACGGGCACCGGCGGATTTTGCCAGCTCAACTGCCCTTTCAATGGCTGAATCTGCGCCTGAAATAACGATTTGTCCGGGCGCGTTATCATTGGCAACCTCACAAACATCCCCGTGGGCTGCGCTGTCGGCGATTTCTTTTACGGCGTCCATTTCAAGGCCCAGAATGGCCGCCATGGCCCCGGTGCCGACCGGAACAGCCGCCTGCATGGCATTACCTCGAATACGCAACAGGCGCGCTGTGTCGGCAATGGAAAATGTGCCGGCAGCGCAAAGGGCGGAATATTCACCAAGGGAATGCCCGGCGACAAAGGATGAGTCCTTTTCAAGACTTCCCCCTTTTGCCTCAAGCACTTTCATAACCGCCATAGAGACAGCCATCAGGGCAGGCTGGGCATTTGAGGTCAGGCGCAACTGGTCCTCTGACCCTTCAAAAATCAAGGTCGAAAGGCTTTCGCCCAAGGCGTCATCGACCTCATCAAAAACGGCACGCGCCTGGGGGTAGGTTGTGGCAAGGTCCGCGCCCATGCCAACAACCTGACTCCCCTGCCCTGGAAAAGTAAATGCACGTTTGCTCATTTTCGGGTGTCCTGATTTTAACGGAAGGGTGCAGAAATTTCAGGGTAAAACTATACCGGTGGAAAAAAATATTTGAATGCTTTGAGAGAGGCGTAAATAATTACAAAAAGCACAATAAACTGGATAACTTTTTCCATAACTGTTTTAGACATTATGTTCTCCCTTGTTCAGGCCGCCATTGCGAAGTGAATTCTTGATTAGACGGCGTGCAGAATTCTTGACCTAATGGGAACAAGTAAATGTCCACAAGGACACTGGCAAGACCCGTCCGCGCTTAATTCAGTTGTTAATTGGAAAATTCTCAAGTCGTACGCCAAGAACTGGCGTTTGGGGGGTGAAGGGGTGATAAATTACTTGCCTTGTGGCACGCAGGGGCATATATCGCGCGCAGTATTTGTTCGGCCGGGGGCTGAACGGAGGGTCGGTTTGTGCCGATTGGGTGTATTATTTTGCATCTGCCTCCCGTGTCTCCGCTCTTTTGAAGAATTCTTTGGACGCCTTTTTCGAAATGTTCAGAGTGGCTTTGCGCCGTAGGGATACTTGGGTTTAACATGAAAAGGAAAAGGCGTTTATGGCTTTTTACGAACATATTTATCTTGCGCGACAGGATGTGTCGGCGCAACAGGTTGAGGAATTGACCGCCAAAATAACAGAAATCCTTGAAAGCAATGGCGGCAAAATTGCATCCAAGGAATATTGGGGTCTTAAAACCCTGTCCTATCGCATTCGCAAAAACCGCAAAGCACATTTTTCGCTGCTTAACATTGATGCACCCCACGAAGCTGTTGCTGAAATGGAACGTCAAATGCGGATCAACGAAGATGTATTGCGCTCTTTGACAATTCGTGTGGAAGAGCTGAATGAAGGTCCTTCTGTGATGATGCAAAAACGTGACCGGGATGATCGTTCTGATCGTCGCCCGCCACGCCGCTAGAGAAAAGGGAGTTTTGATCAATGGCTATTAGAAATCTTACATCTGTTCAGGCCCGTCGTCCTTTTCAGCGTCGTCGTAAAACCTGTCCTTTCACCGGTACAAACGCACCCAAGATCAATTATTTAGATATTCGCCTGCTACAGCGTTATGTTTCAGAGCGTGGCAAAATTGTTCCAAGCCGGATCACCGCCGTTTCTGCAAAGAAACAGCGTGAATTGGCCAAGGCAATCAAACGTGCGCGTTTTCTTGGTCTTTTGGCATTTGCCGAAAAATAATTCCCGGTTTTCTTGACCGGTATCAGCTGGGGTTAGGCAGAAATGGTTCTGCCACCTCTAACCGCAACCGATTTTTTTTCGGATAACGAGCGGGACAGCACTTAGGAGTTTATAAAATGAAAGTTATCCTTCTTGAACGCGTGGGCCGCCTTGGCGCCCTGGGCGATGAAGTTAACGTTAAAAACGGCTTTGGCCGCAATTTCCTTTTGCCTCAGGGCAAAGCCATTCGTGCAAACGAGGTCAATCGTGCCCGTTTTGAAAAGGAGCGGGCTGAAATTGAAAAACGTAATGAAGAACGTAAAAATCAAGCCGCCGGTATCGCCGATGGTCTGAACGGCGTTTCTATCATTATGATCCGTCAGGCCTCTGAAGCGGGCACACTTTATGGTTCTGTTTCTTCACGGGACATTGCTGATGGTTTGAGCGACAAAGGGTTTAGCGTTACCCGCAATGCGGTTGACCTTCCCTTGCCTATCAAAACAGTTGGCATCCATGAAATTGCCCTTAATTTGCATGCGGACGTTGCGGTTTCAGTAAATGTCAATGTGGCACGCTCTGAATCCGAAGCTGAACGTCAGGAAGCTGGCGAAGACATGACCGTTTTTGATTTTGACGATAATGAGAACGCAGCCCAAGAAGAAGTTGAGGTAGCGGATGATGCAGAAGACGCTCCTTTAGAAGATGCTGTCTCACAAAATGATGAATCCGAAGCGGAAATCGCGACGTCTGAAGAAGACGCTGACAAAGCCTAAATTCATTTCAATATGTATTATGAAGGTCGGGCCTTGGTCCGGCCTTTTTTTTCGCGTTCTTTCTTATCCCCGCTAATCACAGGTTCTGACCGCGAACTGGCCAAGAATCAGATAAACATGGGTTAGTTGCATTTGATACTACCCTGAGCGGCTGAATTGTGGTTAAAAAGTGGCCGCCGGGGTGTTGCGTTCTGCCGGACTAATTGCATTTTACTGGAGACTGCTTAATGGACGCTGTGCGCCAACTACACCCGGATGAAAAAGAAGCCAGTTATCGGCTTGCTCCGCACAATATTGATGCTGAACAGGCATTACTGGGCGCAATTCTGGTAAATAATGAAGCATTTTACCGGGTTTCTGATTTTTTGGAAATCGAGCACTTCTATGAGGCTGTCCACCGGGAAATTTATGAGGTTCTTGGTAAAATTATTCGCGCCGGGAAAACTGCAACCCCGATCACTGCCAAAACGTTTTTACCCGATGAGTTGATTGAAAACGTCTCCATGGCGCAATATCTGGCACGCCTTGCCGCTGAGGCAACAACAGTTATCAACGCCTTTGATTACGGGCAGACGGTTTATGATCTGGCTCTGGAACGAGCGCTTATCCAGATCGGGGAAGAGATGGTGGAGGTCGCCTATGACCGGGATGTGGACCAGTCCCCCACTGACCAAATTGAATCCGCAGAGCACCAACTGTTTAATCTGGCCGAAAAGGGCCGCTATGATGGTGGGTTTCAAGGGTTCAATACTGCACTGCGCGATGCCATTGATATGGCGGGGGAAGCCTACAAGCGCGATGGGGGACTTTCGGGAATTGCCACAGGGCTAACTGATCTGGACCGGCTGATGGGCGGGTTGCAACGCTCTGACCTTCTGATATTGGCGGCACGCCCCGCCATGGGTAAAACCTCGCTGGCGACAAATCTTGCGTTTCATGTGGCAAATTCTTATCGCTCCTCCACCGAAGCGGATGGGCGGATCAAAACCGAAAGCGGAGGGATTGTTGGTTTTTTCTCTCTGGAGATGAGTTCGGAACAGCTGGCCACGCGTATTTTGTCGGAACAGGCGGAAATTTCATCGGCGGATGTGCGACGCGGCAATATTCATGAAAGCCAGTTCTCCAAACTGGTGGACACCTCGAACCGGTTGGCGCAGATACCGCTTTATATTGATGACACCGGGGGCATTTCTATTTCACAGCTAGCGGCGCGGGCCCGCAGATTAAAAAGACAAAAGGGACTGGACCTGATTATTGTGGACTATATCCAGCTTTTGTCCGGTTCGGCAAAATCGGCCAATCAGAACCGGGTACAGGAATTGACGGAAATCACCACCAACCTCAAAGCGCTCGCAAAAGAGCTTGAAGTCCCCATTATTGCGCTTTCGCAGCTCTCTCGACAGGTGGAAAACCGGGATGATAAACGACCACAGCTGGCAGATTTGCGCGAATCTGGTTCCATCGAGCAGGATGCTGACGTGGTGATGTTCATCTATCGCGAAGAATATTACCTGCAAAACAAGGAGCCAAAACCGGGCTCCCCCGAACATCTGACATGGCAGGCTGAAATGAACGAAGTTCACGGGCAGGCGGAGGTTATTATCGGCAAGCAGCGCCATGGGCCAACCGGCACCGTGAAGCTGTCATTTATCGGTCAATTTACAAGATTTTCAAATTTGGCGCAAAACGCGTACTCTGATGCGCGAATCGATAAGTGATGTATCGGTGATGTGCAAAATTTATTGCAAAAGTGGTGGGCGTTGTCTTGAGTGCATTTGTTGGACAGTTTAGCGGCAGGTTGACCATCGACCTTGGGGCGATTTCGCGCAACTGGAAGGGGTTGGACCGGATTTCGGCCAATGCACTGACCGGGGCCGTTGTAAAAGCGGATGCCTATGGATGTGGCATGCTGCCAGTTGCCCAGACCCTGAGCCGGGCCGGCGCACAATTTTTCTTTGTCGCCACCCCTGATGAAGGCATTGCCCTAAGGGCTGTGTTGCCTGACGCCTATATTTTTATACTAAACGGGTTGTTTCCCGGTGCCGCCAAACTTTATGCCGAACAACGCCTGATGCCATTGCTTGCCTCATTATCAATGCTGGATGAATGGCTCAAGATGTGCATCGAGGTAGGGGATGCCCTGCCGGCGGGATTTCATTTTGATACCGGTATGAACCGAATGGGCTTTCGGCTTCAGGACGCTTCAATTGTACAAAACCGCATGCAAAGTTCAGGCTATCGGCCTCAGGTCATTATGAGTCATCTGGCATGTGCGGATGTGCCGGCCCATGAAAAAAACAGCACACAGAGGGCGTTGTTTCAGGCCCTTCTGGCGCAATTCCCCAACATTCCTGCATCTTTGGCCAATTCTGCCGGCACTTTGGGGGGGCGCGAAAACCACTTTCAAATGGTACGGCCAGGCATTTCTCTATATGGGGGACGTGCCGTGCAGGGACGCCCTAATCCAATGAGTTCTGTCATAACTCTGGAAATGCCTATTCTGCAAATTCGCGAAGCGCGGACCGGAGAAACTGTGGGATATGGAGCAGCACAAACCCTGAACCGGGACTCACGGCTTGCAATAGTTGGCACCGGTTATGCCGATGGCTATATGCGCTCTCTTTCTTCCTCCAATGGTCGTCCGGGGGGGCATGTGGCGTTAAACGGCAAACTTTTGCCAGTCATCGGGCGGGTTTCCATGGATTCAATAGTGGTGGATGTTACTGAGTTGGGACCAAACGCACCAGAGGCCGGGGAAATGCTGGAAATAATTGGCCCCAATATTTCAATTGATGATCTTGCGGACAACGCGGATACGATCGGGTACGAAATTCTTACCTCATTGAATGGGCGGTTCAAGCGCCGCTATCGTGATGAACATGGCAATGTGAGCGAAAGTTAGCGCCCGTGGCCCGCATAAAATCCAATTTTATCTGCC
>JAJRRJ010000039.1 GCA_024279575.1 Alphaproteobacteria bacterium
ATTACAGCGCGACCCTTCATTTGCCCAAACCACCCGCGAATATGTAACCGAATTTGAACAATTGTTGCAAACAGCAAAAACCCCGGCTGACGCACGCAATTTCCTCATTTCAAATCGCGGAAAAGTTTTCACAATGTTGGCACATGCCAGCGGTCGCATTGGATAAATTTTGTCAAAGCAAAAACAAAAAGGCCGCGCAATTTGCGCGGCCTTTTTGTTTAGTGCAGGTTTTTCAATTCTACTCTATTCTCTACCGCCCTCCTCCGGCCCGCTCCCGCTCAATATTACTGGCGCGAAGCACCTTTTTGCTTTTTAGCAGGAGCCTGCCCAAGTTTGGTCCAGCGAATTAACTCAAATTCGCCATCAAACCCCTCAGCAATTGCTGTACAACTCTCCACCCAGTCTCCAGTATTTATATAGTGAATTCCCAACCGGTCATGCATATCCGCTAAATGGATATGGCCGCAAATAACACCATCAACCCCTGAATCTTTTGCCTCTTGAGTAAGGGCTTCCTCAAACCGGCCAATAACCGAAACCGCCCCTTTGACCTTTTCTTTAGCCCAGGCAGACAAAGACCAATATTCCTTGCCAAGACGTCGCCGCACCCAGTTTATAACGCCATTTGTACGCAAGGCGAAATTATAGGCAGAATCCCCCACATGGGCGAGCCACTTGGCATGTTTGACAACAACATCAAACTGATCACCGTGGATAACAAGATAGGTCTTTCCCTTTGCCGTTACATGAACAGTGCGATCAACAAACTCGATTTCGCCAAAATAAGTTCCCAAATACTCACGCAGCAACTCATCATGATTGCCGGGTAAATAGATGATCCGGGTACCCGCCGCCGCTTTTGCCAGCAACAGCTCAACCACCTGATTATATTCTTCTGTCCAGCGCCATTTTTTTGCAATCGCCACCCGTCAACAATATCACCGACAAGATAAATTGTTTGTGCTTCGTGGCTACGCAAAAAATCAATCAATTGCCCCACGCGGATGGTTTTCATTCCCAAGTGAATGTCGGAAAGAAACAAAGCACGCACACGCTTGACATTGCCTTTAGAAGAATTTGTTTCGTTCATAAAAAAGTTCTGCCACTAAATCTTTCAAATCTGAAACGGCACCATAAACTGTTCGGATCAAATAAGAAATAGAACCACCGCAACTAGCATCAACAAAGCCATGATTGCGCCCATATATTTTTCGCCCCCGGTTTTTTGCAGAAAAACCTGCAACTGCCGGCCAGAATAGAGCCACAAAAATGATGCCATCGGCCCAAGCAATAAGCAACCAAGCGAGATCAGCAATAAGCTCATCAGTTTTTCTTCCCCGGCCAACACAAATGCGGATATAAAACTGACAGAAATCGCCCATGCCTTGGGATTGATCCACTGAAACAACGCCGCTTCAAAAAAACGCATAGGCCGTGAACGAATTTTTTGCTCGCCAATTTTTAGCCCCAGCAAATGCCAGGCCATCCACAAAAAATATGCTGCGGCGAGGTATTTCATAACAGTTTTTACAACTGGATACGCAGTAAACCCCTCCCCCAATCCAAGCCCGATCAAAAATAACATGACCGGGAATCCGACATTTATTCCCATCATGTGCGGCAAAGTTTTACGCACCCCAAATTTTGCCCCCGACGCCATCAGCATCAGATTATTCGGTCCCGGGGTTACAAACGAAGGAGCAACCAGAAAAACAAAAGCAATAACTGTCGCGATATCCATGAAATACTCAATTAGGTCAGTATTATTGACTTATATGTGAGTTCTGGAATTTTTGCAAGCATTCAAGCCATGGGGATATTGCCCCATACATTGCTTAAACTAAATGGTGCTTTTCAAGCGCAGGATACGATTATAGCTTTGCTCAATTCGCGCCCGAAACGCATCTGAGGATTGTGCCTCATCAACCAGGATATTCACAACTTCTTGCGCCAAAGAGGTACGATAGTTAGCCGTGTTGGAAAAAAGCAAAATATCCGTCCCCGCCTCAACAGCCAGAACAATGGCCTGGCGCATGGAATAGTGCGATCGGATAGCGGACATTTCCAGATCATCACTGATGACCACCCCGTCAAATCCAAGGCGTGCGCGCAATATTCCCTCAATCCATGCTTTGGACAAGCTTGCCGGCAACTGAGCTTCCAGATCTTCGCTAATACCTGAATGGAACAAATGCGCCGTCATCACCATATCCACCAGGTTTTGCGCAATGAGGTTTCCAAACGGCAGCAATTCTTCAGATTGCCAAGTATCTGAAATATCGACAAATCCCTCATGGCTGTCACCGCGCGAAGACCCATGACCGGGAAAATGTTTGAGGGCACTCAACACCCCGGCTGAGCGATGGGCGTTGATGAAACTTTCAGCATAGACCGTCACCAGATCACCATCTACACCATATGAACGACCATACCGGGCGATAATCGGATTGTTGGGATTGATATTGAGATCCACCACCGGCCCCAGATTTGTATTAAACTCCAGCCCCTTAAGACCTTGGGCCATTCCCTGATAAATTCTCAAGGCCTCAGGTGGAGTATAGTTTGAAGCTATGTTCGCAGCTGATGGAACTTCAGAAAATCCAACATCGCGGGTCAAGCGTTCAATTGAGCCACCTTCCTGGTCAAGTGCAATCAGAGGGACAATTGAAGCTGCCGCCAGGAACGCACGGTTCATTTCAAGAACGCCATTTTGACTTGCGATATTATTGCGTAAATAAAGCACTCCCCCGATACGCCCCGCCGCAATATCCTGTGTTACCGCCTTTACCCCGGCCTGGCTGACACCCTTGCCCTGAAACCCCACCAGAACCATTTGCCCGGCCATGGTTTCCAGGCTGACAGCAAGTACAGTATTTGCCGAAAAACCAAACATCATAACAACCAATAACAACAACCGCATATTTATTAACCCTCATCATGTCACAGTAATAGACCTGATTCTATCCTGCTGGTGTTAACTCATTAACCGGCAACCATTAGGATTGTGCTCCAAGACTTGCTAGCCTGAAACTCCAATATGCACCAATCCTGATGAAGGAAGTATCATTGTGACAGACGCAACATCTTTTAGTGGCGAAGATTTGACAACAACTCAATCCGTTTCAAAAAAGGCTGCGGATAAGCCCGTTACAAAAAAACCTCAGGTTCGAGCCGCCACCTCAGCAGACATTAACCTGATCCACGCCCGGTTAATGGAGGCCATTGATACGTCCCCCTATTACAAGGACCAATTCAAGGATTTCGAAAAGAAGCGCATGGGGAAACGCTACTTGCGCACCCTTTTGGCCGCTGACCCCAATCATTTGATGATCGTGCTGGCAAATAACGAACCGGCAGGTTTTATGATAACCAGCCCGCAATACGGAACTCTTTGGCTACATTGGTCCTATATTTTTCCTGAAAAGCGCCGCGCCTCAATCGCCATGATTGGATTGCGCGCCTTAATAGAACATTTTGACAATGGCCGTTTCCATAAAATCGCCACCTATACAAAACTCGGAAACCCTGCCGTTGCTCTGCTCAAACGATTTAAGTTTGACCTGACCTGCACCCTCAAAAATCATATTTTTGGCGAAGACTATATGCTATATGAATTGCCCCTCACCAAAACTCAAAAGGGTTATGACACAGGTACCGGAATGGGGCGTTTAGGTCGCATTAAGGCGCGCATTCGCACATTGTTGCCAACTCGCTAGCTCAAAATTTTTGCATTTCAGGCTGGTTTATTCTGCAGGTGTCGAGCGTGCCCTTGAACGCACCCACATGCGTAACCTTGGCAAAACAGAAACATCCAAACCCGTTACCGCCAATGCCGTCCACCACATCAATGCAGACCAGATTGAAAAGGCGGCTAAAGCGGCAAGGGCTGCCCCCGTTAGTCCAAACATGGG
>JAJRRJ010000040.1 GCA_024279575.1 Alphaproteobacteria bacterium
AACACCTCTGGCACCCACCCGTGAAATGGCATCCACATCAAATAGACTTTCCTGGCGTGCCACCGCATAAACTGCGGCCAGATCGACGCTGGCCAACCGTGCATTTTGCGGGATGCCGTCTCGGGGATAATTAAACAAATCCAGTGCAATGCCCTTTCTGTCGGCCACACTGGCCATCAAAATCGCCAGATTATGGGAATTGATTTCCTGTGCCAATCGCGCCGTTAACAGCATTTCACCCGGAGTGGAAACCTGATAAATCAGCCGCCCGATAAGCCTTTCCGCCCAGTTTGTTTGTCCATTGGCCTGCAATAGCCTGACTGCACGTACAAGTTGACGGTTGTTGAAATTAATCTGGTCTCCCCGCCATTCAGGCATGGGGCGAATATCTAAAGTGGTGACCCCAAGCCGATAGCGTGAGAGTTGGCCATAATAGGTCATGTGATGGCGCGCAGCGATGCCAAATGCGGCACGCGCGCCGTTTTCATCGCCCAATTTGCTCAAAGCCCGACCCAGCCAGTAATTGGATTTGGAAATGGTGGTGGACAGGGTGGAAAGTGAGCGCATCCGTTCAAAATGCCGGATGGCGGTACGCGGATCATTCAAAAACGAAAGGGCAACCCAACCCGCATGGAAATTGGCGTCAACCACCCGCCCGTCCGGGCCCTCATTATAGGCAGCCGATGCATTGTAGGCGGCTCTATACTGCTTGGCTGCGATCAGTTTGCGGGCCAGTGAACGTCTTTCATACCACCACAGGGCCGAGTTGGGCAGGGGCCCGGTTACCTTGTTGAACAGTTCAACAGCCGCACTCAGATTGCCGGAACGCCGGGCAAGTTGACCGCGTGAAAAATGAAACAGAGGATGGGTGCGATAAGCGGGGTCAACATTGTCTAGCAATTGTTGCGCATTTGCAGCTTTGCGCGCCACAGCGATGCGCGCCAGCACCAGAGATTTTTGTGCCGAAGACAGGTTGGACATAATTCTTTCAGCCCCGCGCGCACGGTCATTCATCAATAAATTGATTGTCCGTGCCCAATGGTCATCGCGGGTAAAGGCGGCACCAAAGCTTTGTTTGATGGCGCTTTCCTGTTCGCGGGTCAGAAAATTATTTATCCAGATTTGCCGTGCAATTCGAACACCCCGGTCGTGCTGTCCATCCTGCACATAGGCCAGAGCAAGGGCGATCTGGGCGTCCACCTGTTTAGGCATTGCACCGCCCAGCAAATCAATGACTTGTCTATAACCTGCGCCATTTTCAAGCAGGGATTTCTCAAGCCGGATTTTATAGGCGTTAGCTGAAGCAAACTGGGGAGCGTCGTCAGCAAAGCGCACAATGGAATTGGCATCAATTGCGCCCCCCCCATAATAGATGGCTGCCCATTGAACCGTCCGCCGCTCGACTGGATCGTTAAATCCGCGTGCGCTGGCATAGGCCTGCGCATACTTCCCATCGGCTATCAACGCCAATGCGTTTGAAAATTGAGGTGACCCGGTGGAGCCGGAAACAGAGCCACCAATGGAGCCGGTGACCGTAGTATCAATGTTCTGATTGGCAAGCGCCGCTGTGGGCAATGCAAAAAACAATATACCAAACAGCACACTCAAAGATGCGCGCCAATAAGAATGAATTTGAGACTTTGGGCCGAAAAACATTGCACAAGGTCCTGTTACGCATACACACACCGCTGAAATGCCGCCCCATGCCTCCAGCAACAGCTAGCTTTTCATCCTATGGTGAAGAAATCGTTGCCACCGCAGATGATTTTGATAAAAGATGGACAAAGTGGAATGAAAATGAGTTGTAAACGCATTTACTAACCACATCGGGCAAACCACTTGTCCCCAATACCAACTCGAACTATGGTGCAAAAATCAGGCATTATTATGCTAAAATTGTGCGTCTTTGGGGTCAATACCAGGTCATACTTGGGCGAAAATCCGCCAGCACAACTCTTGTACGAAGGAATACCAAAATGTTTTACGGTTCCATTACCGCACTCATCACTCCGTTTAGAGATGGCGCTGTGGATAAGAAGGCGTTTGCAAATTTAATCGAGTGGCAGATTGAGCAAGGCACAAATGGCCTGGTTCCCATGGGCACAACCGGGGAAAGTCCCACCGTTAGCCATCAGGAACATCGCGATATCGTTGCCCTTTGTGTTGAAGTGGCCGCAGGTCGGGTGCCGGTGATTGCCGGGGCAGGGTCAAATGCCACCGCTGAAGCCGTTGAGCTGGCAAAATTTGCCAAGCAGGCGGGTGCTGACGCTATTCTCACCGTGTCGCCCTATTACAACAAACCCTCACAGGAAGGGCAGTTTCAGCATTTCAAAGCGGTTGCGCAAGCCGCAGATATTCCTGTAATTCTTTATAATATTCCGGGGCGGTCTATTGTTGAGATCAGTGTTCAAACCATGGCGCGTTTGCGTGAAAGTTGCACAAATGTGATCGGCGTTAAAGACGCGACAGCAAACATGGGGCGGGCTACAAAGGACCGTGAGATTCTCGGCCAGGATTTTGTTATGCTCTCGGGTGAAGACGTTACAGCTCTTGGTTATAACGCCCACGGAGGGCGCGGGTGCATTTCGGTGACCTCCAACGTTGCACCAGCTCTTTGCGCGCAGTTTCAAGCCAATTGTACGCAAGGAGATTATGCGGCAGCGCTGAAAATTCAGGACAAACTGGCTCCCCTGCATCAGGCATTGTTTGTTGAACCTAATCCCAGTGGCGTGAAATATGCAGCTGAAAAACTTGGCCTGTGCGCCGCTGAAACGCGTCTTCCGATGGTGGAATTATCTGATGAAACAAAACCAGCTATTGATGCGGCATTGGCCCATGCGGGTTTGATTTAAGGATAGTGCTTTGGCCCGGAATGTTAAAAGAAAACCAAAAATTGCCACCGGGCTGATTGCTGAGAACCGGCGCGCCCGGTTTGATTATGAGATATTGGAAACTCTGGAAGCTGGCATATCTCTTGTGGGAACTGAAGTGCGATCCTTGCGCAATGGCAAGGCTCAGATCACGGAAAGCTATGCCTCACCGGAAAATGAGGAATTATGGCTGATAAACGCCTACATTCCGGAATACCTGCAGGCAAACCAGTTTAATCATGCGGAACGCCGCCCGCGCAAACTGTTGGTAAAACGTAAAGAGCTCAACAAATTGCAAGCCGCTGTTCAGCGCGCCGGAAACACTATTGTCCCCCTCAAACTCTATTTTAACGATCGGGGACTGGTAAAAGTGCTGCTTGGCCTTGGAAAAGGAAAAACCAAGGGAGATAAGCGCCAAACTGAAAAGAAACGGGATTGGCAAAGGGAAAAATCCCGCCTGATGAAAAGCCATCAATAGAATTACTAAAATTTTGACTTATCAACACCTTGGCAGGATAAACAGAATCAAATTCTAAACCAAAGGCTTCTGCGACCAGTTTCCGATTTTTGCGTGTGTTGCCGCCGAAAAAAGAGCACTCTCAAACATGTCAGTTGTTAACCGGCGCGTATTGGTGTTGTAGCGCGAGCAATGATAGCTATCAAAAAGCCTTCCAAACTGCCCCAGATCATGCTGCCCCCCATGGGAAAATGGAAATAGAGCCTTGCGCAACCCCAAAGTGCTCAAAAACGCATCATGGGCGATACGTCCAAGCGCAAAGAAGGTTCTGATATTTTCATATTCCTTAAGAGCTGACAGAAAAAACGGTCGGCATGCGTTGACTTCAGCCGCAACCGGTTTGTTTTGTGGAGGTACACAGCGCACAACATTGGCAATTATAGCCCCGTGCAGCAATAGTCCGTCATCTGGGCGCCTGTCATATGTGCCGGTTGTCAGCCCGGCGCGCTTAAGGGTCTGAAACAACAGGTCCCCCGCATGGTCACCGGTAAAGGGGCGGCCGGTGCGGTTGGCTCCTGCCATCCCCGGGGCCATTCCAACAATCATCAGCTTTGCACTTGCATCGCCCCATATATCAACCGGGCCATTATGCCAGTCAGGATGTTTTGCCTGCGCTTCCGTGCGCAACGCAACCAATCTGGGACAAAGGTTGCAGTTTTTGGCTGGGTTAGTCGTCGCGCTCATCAACGTCAATTCCGCTTTTGGTGGTCATTGGGCCAGCGGGACGACCAAAATCCTTCACCAGATCAACGACATCTTCAAAAAAGTCAGCCTGTCGGCGCAATTCATCCGCAACCATTGGAGTGGGTGTGGAAAGGGTCGAGACAACCGTAATTTTTTTCCCCTGCCTTTGCAATGCCTTGACGAGGCATGTAAAATCCCCATCGCCGGAAAATAAGATCATATGGTCGTAATGGGGCGCCAGTTCCAAAGCCTCCACCGCGATTTCAATATCCATATTGCCTTTGATTTTGCGGCGTCCGGTGGCGTCAGTGAATTCCTTGGCTGGCTTGGTGACCATATTATATCCGTTATAGTCCAACCAGTCGATTAACGGACGAATGGAGGAATATTCCTGATCGTCAAGATAGGCAGTGAAATAGTAGGCTCGGATAAACCTGCATTTTTTGCGCAGATCGGCAAGCAGGCTTCTATAATCAATATCAATGCCAATTGCCTTTGAAGTAGCATACAGATTGGCACCGTCAATAAACACAACAACTTTGTCCTGCGGGTCCAGTTCCATTATTTTTTACTCCAAATATGAGTTAATTAAGAATAAGTGATTTATGACGCTTATTATTGCCTTCAATTAAGGCCGCAATTCGTTTTTAACAAATATGTGAACAAACAAACTGCTACATATTTAATATTGCCTTTTTGAAGTTTTGTCATATTGCTATTTAGGAAAATGTAGCAAAATCAGACCCAAACAACGCGCAAAATCTCTTGTCAGTTGTAGGTGTGTGGTGTATGAGACAGCAGATTCCCCGATATTTCAAATTCGAAGAGGAGCGAACGTGGCTCGCGTTACCGTTGAAGACTGCATCAAAAAAGTTGAAAACCGTTTTGACCTGATTTTGATGTCCGCCCATCGTGCACGTTTGATTGCAAATGGTGCCGAAATTACTGTGCCGCGCGACAATGACAAAAATCCGGTCGTCGCTCTGCGCGAAATTGGCGCAGGTACTTTGTCCCCAGAGGATCTTGAAGAAGATCTTATCCACTCTTTGCAAAGCTATGTGGAAGTTGACGAGCCTGAAGAAGCTGCCCCGGCAGCCATTGAAGGGGTGGCCGGTGCTGTAGTTGAAGAAACGGTGACCTTTGATTCCATGAGCGAAGAAGATTTGTTGCGTGGAATTGAAAGCCTTTCCCCACCCGATCGTCGAGACGATTGATTAAGCGCTTTTGTGCATTATAGTGATGTGAAGTGGCGTCGGTTGCTATCGGCGCCATTTTTTTGAGCTGTCAGGTTTTGTCAAATGATGCGCCAGTATGAATTGGTCGAGCGGGTGCTGGCCTACAATCCCAATGCCAACGAAGATATGCTTAATCGCGCCTATGTGTATGCGATGAAAAAGCATGGCACCCAAACGCGTGCTTCCGGTGATCTCTACTTTAATCATCCGCTGGAAGTTGCAGCAATTCTCACAGATATGAAGCTGGACGATACCACAATTGCGGTGGCTTTGCTCCATGATACCATCGAGGACACGGACGCAACGCGAGAAGAAATTGATCAGCTGTTTGGGGGGCAGGTGGCTGAGGTGGTTGACGGCCTGACCAAAATTGAACGGCTTAAGCTGGTAACCCGGGAAGAGGCGCAAGCAGAGAACCTGCGTAAACTTCTGTTGGCTATTTCGCAGGATGTGCGCGTTTTGATCGTGAAACTGGCCGATCGTCTTCACAATATGCGTACAATCGAATTTGTACCGGAAGAAAAACGCCGCCGTATTGCTCAGGAAACTATGGATATTTATGCGCCTTTGGCCGGGCGTATGGGCATGCAGGATATGCGTTCCGAACTGGAAAACATTGCCTTTAGGGTTCTGCAACCTGAACATTGCGCTATTATCACTAATCGCCTGAAGCACATGGAAGATGATAACCGCGAGGTTATCGCCCAGATTACAAGTGAACTGACCAAAGCACTTGGCGTTGCCGGCATTGGGGCAGAGGTGCATGCCCGGCTTAAGCACCCCTGGTCAATTTTCCGCAAAATTGAACAGCGCGATATTGCTTTGGAACAATTGTCTGACATTATCGGTTTTAGAGTGATTGTTAATAACGTGGATGATTGCTATCGCACCCTGGGTGTTGTCCATGCCCATTGGAAAATGGTGCCTGGCCGTTTCAAGGACTACATTTCTGTCCCCAAATACAATGACTACCGTTCCATCCATACAACAATTGTTGGGCCGGGCAGGCAGAGGGCTGAGCTGCAAATCCGTACCCGCGAAATGCATTTTGTTGCTGAATACGGGGTGGCCGGACATGCAGGATATAAAGACAGTCATGGCGCCAAGTTCAAGAAACTTGAGCAGGAAAGCGCCGCTTTCAATTGGCTGCGACAGACCATTGAACATTTAACGCAGGGCAGTGATACGCAAGAATTTCTGGAATATACCAAGTTGGAGCTGTTTCAGGATCAGGTATTTTGCTTTTCGCCGCGCGGGCGTCTGATTGCGTTGCCCCGTGGCGCAACCCCCATTGATTTTGCCTATGCCGTCCATACCGATATTGGCGATACCTGCACCGGCGCAAAAATCAATGGTGTCATTTCTCCAATTGTTTCGCGACTTCGCAATGGGGATGAAGTTGAAATCATCCGTGACCTTAACCACAAGCCTCCCTCCCACTGGGAGGCGATTGCCACCACAGGGAAGGCGCGCGCTGCTATTCGTCGCTCGGTTCGCCTTGAAGAGCAAAAGCGCGCCCAGGCCCGTGGGGAAAAGGTGCTTAAAACACTATTTAGAAACCTTGGTATTAAGGATGAAGAGCCAGCAACACAAAAACTGGCTCAGGTTATGGAGTTTGGTGAGGTTACAGAATTTTTGCAGGCTGTTGGTTTGGGGCAACTGGATGCAGAAGACCTTGAGAATGAAGCGGAAAAAATAAGCGGGAAACGGCGGGCCTCCTCAAAGCGGCGCAAGATATCATTACCTGTCCCTGAAGAAACAGATGGTTGGTTTTCGCTCCATAATGATCGCAATTTCAAATTTCGTGTGCCAGGTGGCCAGCGACTTGAGGGGCGGGGGCGCGAAGCACTGGCGCGTCTGAATTTTAGAACCCCGGTAAAAACCTCCCCTGAGGGGGTTGTGCCCGGAGACCGAATGGTGGGGATTTTAGGCACAGACGGGGTGTTGAGCGTATATCCTATTCATTCAGATGCTTTGGTGAAGCTCTATGATCAGGATGTTGCATGGATTGACGTGTTGTGGGATGGCGAACACACCAAAACCGCACCTTTAGCGCCACCATTTCCATGCTGGCGGCAAATCAGCCCGGCATGTTGGCCAATGCCACCGCAACAATTGCCTCCTGTGAGGCAAATATCCATAATCTGGTTTTGCGGATGATCTCTCCAGAGTTTCACCAGTTGATCTTTCAACTTGAGGTGCGCGACCTGGTGCAGCTTACTGATGCCCTCACCACCCTTAAACACGCTGAAGGTCTTTCAAGGGTTGAACGCGCAAGTGTCGATCAGGCCAAAGCTATTTCCAGAATTGATTGGCACGGCAATAACCAGGCGGCGGGGAAACTCAAATGATTATCGGACTGGGTAATGACATTGCTCAAATTTCCCGCTTTGAACAATCACTGCTCAAATTCGGAGACCGCTTTACCAACCGTTGTTTTACGCCCGTTGAGCGTGAATTATCTGACCGGCGCGCTAACCGGGCCGCATCTTACGCAAAACGCTTTGCCGCCAAGGAGGCCTGCGCCAAAGCATTGGGGACAGGGCTGTCCCGGGGTGTTTTTTTGCGTGACATGGGGGTGGTAAACTTGCTTTCGGGCAAACCAACCTTAAAGTTAACAGGCGGCGCGGCAAAAATACTCGCCCTTATTGTTCCTGAGGGTATGACCCCCCATATACACTTAACGATCACCGACGATGCCGGTCTTGCTCAGGCGTTTGTAATCATTGAAGCCTTGCCCGAATAAGAAACGATCATCTGCCGCACTGGCAACGGTGTTGACACACCTTGACCATTTATCGCCCGTTGGATAACCAGTTTGCAATAGTGCAGGCACAAACAAAAAGAGCCACTTATGTCAGACGCCTCCAAAGCTAAAGATAAAGAAAAACCCTCTGAACTACGCGAAACTTTTGTGGTTATTGTTGAGGCGCTGATTATCGCTTTAGTTTTCCGCAGTCTTTTGTATCAGCCGTTTTCAATTCCCACCGCTTCGCTACAGCCAACTATGATGATTGGCGACTATTTTGTGGCATCAAAGTTTACCTGGGGGTATGGCCGTTACTCGTTCCCCTTTGGCGTTGTTCCCATCAAGGGCCGGATTTTCGGGCGCGAACCTAATCGCGGTGATATCGCAGTGTTCCGCCCTGTGCCCCAGCGCGATGATTATGTAAAACGTATTATTGGACTGCCCGGAGATACCATTCAGATGAAAGAGGGGCGCCTGTTTATCAATGGGGAAATGGTCGAACGTAAATTAATTGAACGCAGCACTGATAAAGACAGCTTTGGTACCGTGCTTCCTGTTTTAGTCTATGAGGAAACGCTGCCCAATGGCGTATCCCACATCATTCATGAAATTTCCGATGACAGCCCGCTGGATAATACAACTGAATATGTAGTGCCCGATGGTCACTATTTCATGATGGGAGACAATCGGGACCGTTCCCAGGATAGTCGGATTTTGAGCGCAGTGGGCTATGTGCCTGCCGGCAACCTTATCGGCAAGGCCGAAGCACGGTTTTTCTCAATAGAGGATAATGTTCCTCCGTGGCAAATTTGGCAGTGGCCCGCCAAGTTGCGAATGGATCGCATGTTCCAGTCGGTTTATTGATGCCTCAATCCCCCCCCGATTATGCCGATCTTGAAAAGCGCCTGCAATATGAGTTTGCTGACAAAGCAATGCTCCAGCGGGCGCTTACGCATTCCAGTGCCTTGTCTCCCGGGCGGCGCGTAAAGAATTCGTATCAGCGTTTGGAATTTCTTGGTGATCGCGTTTTGGGATTGGTGGTTGCTGACCTGCTTTTCCAGCGCATGCCAGAGGCCAAAGAGGGGGAGTTGGCCCGTGCCTTGAATTCTGTGGTGCGCAAGGAAACGTGCGCTTGGGTAGCGCAGGATCTGGACTTGGGCCGGGAGATCCACATGGACAAAAGTGAAGAGCGCAATGGGGGGCGCCAGAAGTCCTCGGTGCTGGCAGATGCCTGTGAAGCCGTTATAGGCGCAATTTATGTTGATGGTGGCTTTGATCCTGCCTTTGCTTTTATTAAACGCAGCTTTTCCCAACACCTGAGCGCCACGCACGATCTTCGCTCCGATGCAAAAACCGCTCTTCAGGAGTGGGCACAGGGCAAAGGTTTGCCTGTCCCTCAATATATTGAAGTTGATCGCTCCGGTCCCGCCCACAACCCGATTTTCACCATTGCTGTGAGAATGGAAGGTTTTAATGATATTTCCGCCAACGGGCCTTCAAAAAAAAGCGCTGAGCAAAGCGTGGCAAAAAAATTCCTGCAAAGGGAAAAAATCATGGAACCAAACCAATGAATAATCCATCGTCCCACTCACCACCAGATAATTCAAAATGCGGATTTATCGCGCTGGTTGGTGCCCCAAATGCAGGAAAATCAACCTTGCTCAATGCCATGGTGGGAACAAAGGTTTCAATTGTCACGCACAAAGCGCAAACAACCCGGGCTCAAATCCGCGGCGTGGTGACCAGAGACAATGCTCAAATGGTGTTTATTGATACACCCGGCATTTTTGCTCCCAAACGCCGCCTGGATCGGGCTATGGTAAAGTCCGCATGGACCGGGGCAGGGGATGCCGATTTTATCGCTTTGATTGTTGATGCTCCAAAGGGTGTCACATCAGAATTGGACCGCCTGCTCACTGGCTTGGCAAAGATCAACAGCCCCAAAATACTTGTGCTGAACAAAATCGATAAAATGCCCCATGAAAAACTGCTGCAGATTTCTGCAGAACTGAACGAGCGCGGAGATTTTAGCAACACGTTTATGATTTCAGCCCTTAAAGGGCATGGAATTGACGATTTTTTAGGCTGGATCGGCAAGCGTATTCCCCTTGGTCCCTGGCACTTCCCTGAGGACCAGCTGACAGACCTGACGCTGGCCCTTACCGCAGCGGAGGTCACGCGCGAAAAATTGTTTGTGCGAGTGCATGAGGAAATCCCTTATAACATCACGGTGGAAACTGAACGCTTTAAGGTGCAAAAGAACGGTGACTACAAAATAGATCAGGTGATTTATGTCACCCGCGATAGCCACAAAATGATTGTGCTGGGCAAAAAAGGGCAATCGATTAAAGCCATTGGTTCGGATGCGCGCAAGGAAATGAGCGAGATGTTTGACACCAAAGTGCATTTGTTTTTGTTTGTTAAAGTGCGTGAAAACTGGGCAGATGACCCGGGGCGCTACCGCGAAATGGGGCTTGAATTCCACGACTGACCGGATCGGGTTTGCAAATGCAATGGACAGGTGAGGGGCTTATAATCGGCATACGCCGACACGGGGAAAGCAGCGTAATTGTGGAAGCCATGACCGTTGAACATGGGCGGCATCTAGGCCTTGTGCGCGGAGGCAGGTCAAAAAAACAAAGTGGCACTCTTCAGGTGGGTAATTCGGTTTGTTTGACCTGGCGTGCCCGCCTTTCAGAACATTTGGGTGCTTTTACCGCCGAGCTGACCAGTGGGCGGGCGGCGGATATGATTGCAAATCGGCAGAGCCTTTATGTCAGCCAGACTGTTTGTGCACACTTGCGCCTGTTGGCTGAGCGGGACCCCCATCCGCGCTTGCTGAGGTTCGCATTGGAAATTCTTGATGCCGATGTTCCCCTTGGCGAACACTTGCAGATGCTGGCTTTGTTTGAATTGACTTTGCTGGATGAATTAGGATTCGGCCTTGATGTATCTTCTTGCGCCTTAACAGGGGAGACAGCGGGCCTTACCCACGTTTCCCCAAAAACCGGACGTGCCGTAACACGTGCGGCCGCTGGAAAATATTTGAACAAATTATTTGTTCTGCCAGCCTTTTTCAAAACACCACAAAATGCCTCAGATGATGAAATATTGAGTGCCCTCAACCTCACCGGGCATTTTTTGCAACGCCATATATGGGATGTACGCAAAAATTCTCATCCCCTTCAGCGAGATCAATTGCTTACTCAACTGCAAACACAGTTATAATTGGCTCAACTGATTCGGCGCCGGAAGCGCCATTGCAATTTTTGTGATTCTGCATCAACGCCTTAGCGTCGGGTCTTGAATCAGATTTTGAACTACGCATACTCAATTGCGCAACTACTACTGGATAGGACCATGGCCGAAATTTTGCCCCCGGATGAAAACAAAGACCAGATTGTGGACCTGAAACAGGCATTGGAGGAGCGCTATCTTTCCTATGCGCTTTCCACCATTACCCAGCGCGCCCTGCCAGACGTGCGTGATGGTCTCAAACCGGTTCACCGGCGCATTTTGTATGTCATGCACCTGCTCAAACTTGAGCCGCGGCAAAAATACAAAAAATCCGCCAAGGTTGTCGGCGATGTGATCGGGGGTTTTCACCCCCATGGTGATCAGTCTATTTATGATGCTTTGGTGCGTTTGGCACAGGATTTTGCCCTGCGCTATCCATTGGTGGACGGACAGGGAAATTTCGGCTCCATCGACGGGGATTCCGCGGCGGCCTATCGTTATACTGAAGCGCGTATGACCGATGTTGCTGCCCGGTTGCTGGAAGGTATTGGCGAAAACGCGGTGGATTTTGCCCCCACCTATGACGGGGAGACAAGCCAACCCGCCGTTTTGCCCGCCAATTTCCCCAATTTGCTGGCCAATGGTTCTTCGGGCATTGCTGTGGGTATGGCCACTTCCATCCCCCCCCATAATGTGGGGGAGCTTTGTGAGGCCGCGCTCCACCTCATCCATAATCCTGATGCCACAACAGCGGATCTGATGAAATTTGTGCCCGGACCGGATTTTCCAACGGGCGGCATTCTTGTTGAGCCTAAAGAAGAAATTGAAAAGGCCTATGAGACCGGGCGCGGTGGATTTCGTGTGCGGGCGCGCTGGAATAATGAAGATGCCGGGCGTGGCACCTATCAGATTGTCATCACTGAAATGGCCTATGGGGTGCAGAAGTCCAAGCTGGTCGAAAAAATTGCTGATCTGTTGCTTGCCAAAAAACTCCCCTTGCTTAAGGACGTGCGCGATGAATCCGCTGAAGATGTGCGTCTGGTTCTGGAGCCGCGCTCCCGCACTGTAGACCCCGTAATTCTCATGGAATCCATGTTCAAGCTAACGGATCTGGAAAATCGCTTTTCTCTTAATATGAACGTGCTTGATCACGGAACAGTGCCAAAGGTCATGGGATTGGGACAGGTCTTAAAGGCATGGTTGCAACACCGGAAAACCGTGCTTTTGCGCCGTTCCCAATTTCGACTTGATCAAATTGACAAGCGCCTGGAAATGCTTTCAGGATACCTGATTGCCTATTTGAATCTGGATGAAGTGATCCGCATAATTCGCTTTGAGGACCATCCAAAGGCACAGCTTATGGCCCAGTTTGCGCTGACAGATGGTCAGGCCGAGGCTATTTTGAACATGCGTTTGCGCTCCCTGCGCAAGCTGGAGGAAATCGAAATTCGGGCCGAACACGACAAGCTTTCAGATGAGAAAAAGCATATTGAAGTGTTGCTTGGTTCAGAGCGTCGCCAGTGGGGCGCAATTACTACCGAAATAACTGATCTGAAAAAGGCATATGGCCCCCACTCGGAAGTTGGTATGCGGCGCACCAGTTTTGATACGGTGCCAGATAGCGAGGATTTTGATTTTGAAGCGGCGATGATTGAGCGTGAGCCGGTAACGGTTGTTTTGTCCCAAAAGGGATGGATTCGCGCTATTAAGGGACATAACACGGACGAATCCGCGCTCCAGTTCAAAACCGGCGATGCTCTTATGCTCGCCCTTAAGGTGCAAACGACAGATAAACTGTTGATGCTTACCACCTGCGGGCGCATTTATACCCTTGGTGCGGATAAGCTGCCGGGCGGGCGTGGCCATGGAGAACCAGTCCGTATTATGCTCGATATTGAAGAGGGCCACGATATTGTGGATATGTTTACCCATGTTCCGGGCAACAAAAGGTTGATTGCATCCAGTCTTGGCAACGGGTTTGTCGTGGGCGAAAACGACATGATTGCCAACACGCGCAAGGGCAAAAAAATCCTCAATGTTTCATCGCCCGTTGAGGCCCGTCTGTGCGTTCCGGTGAAG